>JAGWBT010000223.1:1638-5339 GCA_021295755.1 Candidatus Poribacteria bacterium | reverse complement strand
GGTGGTATACGGGTGAGGTAACCAACACCGATACCTGTCGTGCCATTGACAAGCAAGTTCGGGAGGAGCCCCGGAAGGACTGTCGGTTCTTCGAGGGATTCCTTGTAATTCGGTTGAAAATCAACAACCTGTTTTTCAATATCAGTGAGCATCTCCTCGGCAATCGCGGTAAGCCGACATTCCGTGTAGCGCATCGCGCCAGGCGGATCATCGTCGATACTACCGAAGTTCCCTTGCCCATCTATGAGCAGGTAGCGCATATTAAACGGTTGCGCCATACCGACAAGAGTGCCGTAAATCGGGCCGTCGCCATGTGGATGAAAGTTCTTCATCACCTCCCCAACGACAGCGGCACATTTGTCGTAGGGCCGGTTCGCGGTGAGATTTATCTCACCCATAGCATAGATAATCCGACGTGTGCTTGGTTTGAGACCGTCACGTACATCAGGTATCGCGCGATTGGTATTGACACTCATCGCGTAGGTAAGGTACGACGTTTTCAGTTCATTTTCTATGTTGCGTTCTTGGATGTTTTCCATATATTTTTTAAGTTATAAGTTCTAAGTTATAAGTGGTAAGTTAAGAAGTGAATTTTATCGCTAGTGCGCTTTCTTATAACCTCTTAACTTATAACCTACCACTTTTAAGTTATGTCCTCCTTTAGGCACCGTACAGATCAAGATTCACCTGAGTGCCGTAGCGTTCTATGAATTCGCGACGAGGTTCAACAGTATCCCCCATGAGGAGGGTAAAGGTGTGGTCGGCTTCAACAGCATCTTCAAGCGTTACCCTAAGCAAGATACGTTCATCTTGTCGCATAGTCGTGTCGCGCAACTGCTCAGCGTTCATTTCGGCTAAACCTTTGTAGCGCGTAATAGTCAGTCCTCGGTGTTCCATTTCAAGGAGATGCTGCACAAGCGATACCACATCTTCTGTGTGATGAATATCACCATTTTCAGACTGGATACTAAACAACTTTTGATTTTCTGAGCTGCTTGGTTCGTCTGTCTTTTCCGGAGGCAAGAAGTCTGTGTCTTGGATGTGAAACTCAGCGAGCTTCTCAAGTTCTTGTCGCAGTTCGCGATGCCAGGTCCGTGGTCTCGGATCAACTATACTTTCAGGTTCTGCCCCTTGTGGTGGGTTGTCAAAAAGCACGATCTGTGTACTGGTGGTGGATGGTGGTTGTTCGGCAGTCTCTTGCATTGCTTCTGTAGGATTGCCCCTATGAGTGGGTGGAATCTCAAGGAGAGCAAGTAGTAGTTTGTCTATGTTATCAGATGTGTCGGTGCTACTCGCCTCGTTCTCCTCGTGGGGGGCAGATTGCTCAATGTTGGAAAACTGTGTTGGTGTTATACCACTTCGCTTGATTTGATCAAGGAGCATTTGAACCTTGCGTACGGTGTTAGAGATTGTCTTATACTCGGATGCCGTGTAAGGGGCACCTCGGCGGGCATTTGTTATCTGTACCGTGTCAAGGGCAAGCGTAAGGAGATAGTCTTCCATCTGCTCATCATCTTGCAAATATTGTGAATTTCTGCCCTTTTTGACTTGATAAAGTGGCGGTTGAGCTATGTAGAGATGGCCAGTAGCGATGAGGTCTGGCATCTGGCGGAAGAAAAAAGTTAATAGTAGTGTTCGTATATGCGCGCCATCAACATCAGCATCTGCCATAATAATAACTTTGGCATATCGGAGTTTTTCGAGGCTGAATTCCTCAGCACCGATACCTGTTCCCAATGCGGTTACAATGTCAATAACTTGTGCGTTTTTAAGTATTTTGTCAAGTCTTGACTTGTCTACATTGATACCTTTACCTTTCAGAGGTAGAACGGCTTGATTTCGCCGGTCGCGCCCCTGTTTAGCTGTACCACCGGCGGAATCACCCTCTACGAGGAAAATCTCGGTCCGGGTAGGGTCACGTTCGGAACAGTCGGCAAGTTTTCCGGGCATTGAAGCGGAGTCAAGGACGCTTTTACGGCGGATCACCTCGCGTGCACTACGTGCAGCCTCACGCGCTCGCGCGGCATCAATGGCTTTTTGGATAATACGTTTGGAGACACTCGGAGTTTCTTCTAAAAGTGTTTTGAGTCGGGAACCGACAAATGTTTGGACGATGCCTTCAACCTCCGTATTTCCGAGTTTAGATTTCGTCTGCCCCTCAAATTGCGGATCCGGAACTTTGACGCTGATAATAGCGGTTATGCCTTCGCGGATGTCTTCACCAGTCAGGTCTACTTTGACGTTCTTCAGGAGATCATTGGCATTGGCGTAATTTTTAAAAGCGCGGGTAAGCGCACTTTTGAAACCGCTTTCGTGAAAACCGCCTTCGGCGGTCCGAATGTTGTTCGCATAAGAGCTTATATTCTCCGAGTAAGCGGTATTAAACTGGAAGGCGATTTCTACTACAACATCTGACTGGACACCTTCTACATAGATAGGTTCCGGATGGAGGACCTCTTTATTTTGATTGTAATAGGTAACAAAGGAAGCAATGCCGCCATCGTACTGAAAAGTGATCGGTTCAGAATTATCTTCATCGCGTTCATCATGGAACTGAATACGTACGCCTTTATTCAGGAAAGCGAGTTCTCTGAGCCGGTCGCGAAGCGTGTCGTGTGAGAAATCGAGGGTATCAAATATTTCAGCATCGGGCATGAATGTCGTCCGAGTACCGGTTTTGTTGCTGTTGCCAATTTTGTCTACAGATGTCTGCGGGATACCACGCGCGTAGCGTTGTTCGTAGATTTCGCCCTTCTGCTGGACTTGCACATGGAGCCACTCAGAAAGCGCGTTGACACAGGAAGCACCGACACCGTGTAAGCCACCGGCGGTTTGGTACCCGACCTGATCACGACCGTCGAATTTGCCGCCAGCGTGCAACGTTGTCATCACTACCTCAAGTGCTGAGACACCCGCTGTCGCATGCATGTCAACTGGAATACCACGACCATCGTGTTGGACGTTGATTTGCGTGCCGTAGCCTGCACCGATCTCATCTATGCAGTTGTCAACCAACTCCGTGACAAGGTGATGCAATCCAGCGGGACCGGTGCTGCCGATATACATGCTCGGGCGTTTTCTAACAGCTTCAAGACCCTCAAGGATTTGTATGTCACTCGCCGTATATGTTCGTTCATCTTTTGACAATTGTGATACCTCGCTTTGAATTGATCCCTGCATATAATACAGGGTGCTATGTCTTTTAAAATAGTAATCTAAAAGCGCAATCCGCACTTGTTATTATCGTGATTATCTACTTAAAATAGGATACCTTATTTTAACAACTTTGTCAAGACTTTTCTTTGCTTTGTGTCATGAATAATTGCCGCAAAGAAATTTTTAAATCAGTATCCGCCACATCAGCTATTGCTTGCTCAATTTGTTCTGATTCTTTGGGGGTTGGTGTGTGAACATTATTTGGGCGAGGCGTTGATGCCGTTGGCTTTGAGATTTTTGGGTGGGTGGAGGGACGTTTGGTGTGATGAGATGTTGCTTTATGCGCTTGGCGTAACTCTATCCGGAGATCTGTAAGAATAGGTTGTCCTAATTCTGCATTCAGGTCTGCTATAATCCTCTGTTTAAGGAGTAATAATTCTTTTTTGAACGGCGGATATTCCGTGTAGATTTTCAAAACACCGTCCGACAGCGATACTGGAACTGTTTTGGTTCCCAGGGGTGTTCCAAGAAGTTCGCGCCAGAGG
>JAGWBT010000223.1:0-1623 GCA_021295755.1 Candidatus Poribacteria bacterium | reverse complement strand
GCGAGTTCAGTGAGGAGATCGCGTAGGTTTTCGGTCTTGTGCATTTTATATACTCGTTGGTGTGACTTAGGAATCACATCAATAATGGTGTGTTAAGAAGACTCATTAGTTTCGGTAACGTAACTAATCTGTGCATTCTCTACCGTCAAAACGTTCGGTTGATTGAGATGATGTACAAGAGGTTCAGCATGCGTAGCTGTGATGAAAGTTTGGGCACTTAAATTTTGGAGTACCTCTAATAAATACCCTACCCGCTTGTCATCTAACTCTGAGGTAACATCATCCAATAAAACTATCGGGTCTCTGCCTGTTAGGTGTCGAATCAATTCTAATTCTGCTAACTTGAGTGCTAAGGCGATAGTCCGTTGTTGCCCTTGTGAACCATAAGATCGCGCTACCTCTCGAAATGTTCCGGTTGCGGGTCCTGGGGCTGGTGGATCGCTTTCACTATGATGGTGAATGATAGACGCGTTGGGTTCACTCTCCAATTCAATGAGGAAATCGTCTCGGTGTGGGCCGACTAAGGTTGTACCTCTCTGTAAATCTGCCTCGCGGGAAGCGTTTAATGATATGCCAAAATGTTTGGCTATCTTGTCTTCATCTTCACGGGTAGCCTTGTGGGGTGCGTCTGAAGACTCCGCTAACGAGTTGAGACCGGTGGTTTCTGAAATACTGCCTGCCATATTGTCAATTGACGTATCGTTTGACACCGATGCCGAACGATACGTCAGTGCGAGATTTTCTAAACCGCCAGTGAGTTTTTGGTAGTTTTGGATCGCGTGGTCTTTCAATTGGTAAAAAATTTCCAACCGCCTTATGATAACTGCGGTACCATGTACAAGCAGCAATTGGTCCCAAGCATCCAGTTGCTTTGCGTTTGCGAACGTTGCACGAATCTGCTTTAGCAACTCATTTCGTTGTTTGAGCACCAGATTGTACTTTTGCAAATTTTTTAAGTATTCGCTGTCAATCTGTGAGATAAGGAGATCTAAGAACCGTCGCCTTTCTGAAGGGCCGCCTTTCACTAACGTGAGTGACTCTGGTGAAAAAAACACGGCGTTAAATTGACCAATCCATTCGGAACGTTTTGTCTGGAGAATACCATTTTTCTTCAATCTAAACTGTCCGCGTGCCTTCTTCATCGCTTCAAGAGATGTTACGTCATCACTATCCTGACTCATGATGCCGAATCAATTCGGCATCATGAGTCGCACGATGAGATTCCGCGGTGCAAAGAAAATAGATTGCTTCAAGCAAACTGGTTTTTCCTTGTGCGTTCCCGCCGACGATTAAATTAACGGGCTTAGAGAAGTCCACTTCGCAATTGATATAATTACGAAAATTTCGTAGGACGATATGGTTTAATAACATCTTATCTTGGCTGTAAATATTTTAGTTCAATCGGTTGCAAAATCTGATGATTTTTGACAGTTATCAACAGCTTCTAATTGTACTACTAATTACTATATAAATTTATATAGTACTTTAGTAGTAGTAGTAGGGGCTGTTGATAAGTTGATAACTCACCTGAAGGCTTGCTATCACTGACAAGTACCCTGTTGATAACTTGTGCATAAATCAGCGAGTTATGCACAAGTTATCAACAAAATCTTATAGTAGGTG
>JAGWBT010000222.1:8800-10121 GCA_021295755.1 Candidatus Poribacteria bacterium | reverse complement strand
CGCGTCGCACCGCGACACGGATTGACTTTGTTTTTTCGATATATGCCAGCTGCAACCGCTCCAATTCTGCAATTTCTACGGCGCGAAGATTTTTCGTCTTGTTTCCATCGTAGAGCGGGATATTGAAGTTGAAACGCAGTTCCCACCCGTCTCGTGTCCGCGGACTGGTTTGAAAAATGCTTGACGCATCTCGCTCGCGATCGAGTATCACTGGATCATAGAGTGCCTTTGCGTCCCATGTTTGCCCCCTGGCACCTACACTGGGCTGATGTTGCTCGAGCAACACATGGAGATCTTTGTAGCGCGCTTCGGCAGAGAGTTCGGGGAATCGGTGCCAAAGTGTCTCTCCGGCGAGGCGTTCTTGACGGAGCATATCGCCTTGTAAGTCGCGTAAACCAAGGTTGTTTGCGAGCGCGAGTTCAACGGCGGTTTCCAGGGTCAGATCGTCTTCAGGGAGCGGTTGTGAGAGCGTCACTTCTGAAAGTGGATCAAGTCCAGTGAGACGAATGAGTTCTGCGGTGTCCACGTCAAGGCGCCGTTGGAGTTCGTTGAGTGCGAGTTGCTGTTCGGAGAGTTCAAGTTCCGTATTGAGGCGACTGAGGAAAGGGATCCGTTTTTCTGCGTGCTTGATTTGTGTGCCTTTGAGTTTTTTATTGAGTTCTACCTCAATCGCACGTCGTTCCTGAATCTCTTCCTGTGTGAGGATGATATTGTGCCAGAGGTTCCGAACGGCGTAAACGCTCTCCTTTTTCGAGTGCTCGTATTCAATCTCTGCCTTTCGGACTTCCTCCTGTGTGGCATCGAGACCTTCGGGAATTTCACCGAATTGGGCGAGGAGCATACTCGCCTGCGCGCGGGTGAGATAGTCTCTATCATCGATATCGCCGTCTTTTTGGCGTTGATATTCACCCGTGAGCCCAACTTGTGGCAGATAAACAGCCTTGGACACCCGGAGGTTTGCCTTGGCGCGTTCTACGACTTTTTCTGCTTTTTTTACCGTCTCGTTATTCTGTAGCGCGAGTTCGATAGCACGTGTGGGCTGAAGTGAAACGAGTCGTTGTGCTTGCGCAGAAACATCTACAATACTCAAAAGTAAACAGATTATGAAAACTATCAATCCTTTGTTCATTACAATCTCCATTATGTTGGCAGTCAGTTTCCGTCGGAAACCGTTAGCCGTCAGTAGGGCATGTAGCGATTACAATCGTTTTCCCTTCGCCACAATGCCCTCTTTACCGATCGCTGATAGCGGTTAGGTGTTAGGGCGTTCGCTACGCTCACTGATAGCGGTTAGGTGTTAGGGCGTTCGCTACGCTCACTG
>JAGWBT010000222.1:0-8645 GCA_021295755.1 Candidatus Poribacteria bacterium | reverse complement strand
TTGCTAATCGCTAAAAGGGTTTCGTAGAAACCCGCCCTAACCGCTAATTACTATAAAAGGGCGTTCGCTACGCTCACTGTTAGTTGATAGCAATTAGGTGCCTCTTTGCTCTTTGCTAACCGCTAATTGCTAATTGCTAAAAGGTTTTTTCGCAAGAAAAAACCGCCCTAACCGCTAACCGCTAATCGCTAAAAGGGTTTCGTAGAAACCCGCCCTAACCGCTGATAACCATTCCTCAACGTCGGCTGATGCGGATTGTGACGATAACGATCCCAATCATCAGGAGTATCAACGCGCCGAACAGCAGCGTCGTCACCGACATTTGCGTCTGAGACTCGACTTGCACTGTGATCGAACGGTCGCGTGCCTCAAACTTACGGTTATCAACCGTGACTTCCGCATTCAACTTCGCTTGATATTCTCCCACGCCGATGTCCGCAGGGGGACGCAACGTCAGTTGGATATCTGTTTCTTCGTTCCGTTTGAGTGAACCAATGACTTCAGGGATCACCGTGTATTTCCAATCCGTGTTGACATCGACAAGCATACGAATATCAACGAGATCGCGGGTGCCGATGTTCTTTAGCGTTGCCGTCATGTTGACTTCTTCGCCAATTTTAATCGTCTGGAATGCGTTCGGCACGAATACTTCAATCTCAGGCACACCCTTTGGAATCAGTTCAAACCGCTCGACACCGCCTTGTATACCCGCAATCCTATCAGCGGGTAACTCCAACCGATTGTTAACACCCCCAAGTTCAGTTGCCTCCGCGTCATCAATCACGGCGACGTAGAACTCAAGCGTGCTGTCGAGATACGATGCATCCAATTCCTCCGGTAGATAAACAATCAGCGACAGATTCCGCTTCGACTGTTCCTGTGTAAACTTTACCTGAGACTGCCGAGATTTCGTCTCTGGGTCTTGGAATTCAAAGGAGAGACGATTCAGGAGGTTAATGACGCGCAACTGGAATGTGTTCTCTGTCTCTGCTAACCGATCGAGCGTCAAATCGTAAGTGACGCTGCTTCCCAAATTTCCTTCCTGTGAGAAGCGTAGGGAGCTGACATTGACGACATCCAACGCGGATTCTTTTTGGAGATAGATGAGTCGGGTTTCGGGTTCGGCAAGTTCAGGGTACTTCAGCGATACCTTCAGACTCTCGACATCTTTCTGAAGTTGGAACGTCAGTTCCACGGTTTCATTGTAACCGAGCACTGGGATCTTCTCTTCATACGGCTTGACGATGTTCGTATCATCGACAACGTCGAGTAAGGAGATATAAATCCCACGGATCTCATTCGCCGCGGCGATTTCTTCAGGAGTGGCGTTAACTGGCATTGCTTCTGTCGTTGATGTATTTTTCAACTGGATCGTCACCATCATTTGCCCACCTGTATTACTAGCGATACGAAACTTCTTCGCACTGAGGATAGAGATATGGCGTGTGTCCTCCTCAAGATGTATTTTATAGGGGATTTCCTGATCGAGGTATTTCAGACTGACAATGAGACTGTCGACGTTTCGCCGGAGTTCAAAGTCGAGGATTTTCTCCTGTCCGTCTTTCAGCGTCGGAATGCGATATTCATAAGGAAAGCCGATGATAGATTCCGTATCATCTTTGATGGAGACATAGACATTGTTGATTTCTTGTGCCGTTGCTTCTCCCGAGTAACCGGCGGAGGTGCCGGTGCCTGTTTCTTCTGTTTCGCCATTGATTGCACCATACGTGAGCACGACTTCCAGATACCGCCGATCTCCCTGTTTGTAGCGCCTCGCAGACACGACAGAGATATACGGATCTTCCTGTTTCAGATGGATGTTCTTCTGGTCCTCGCGCCCTGAGTACGTCAACGCTACAACGACATCTCGCACATTCTCTTTTATCAGCTCAAACTCCAAAGTGATAGATTCACCCTCTTTGAGCGTCTCAATGCGTCGTTCGTAAGGTTCAGTGATAATCGCTCCACTGGCACCATAACTTTCCTGTTCTTTAATCGAGACGAAGATATCGTCAATCTGTGCGCTGATAATAATTTCTCGTTCCAGCACTTTCGAGCTTTCAACGAGTTTGACGGGGGACGAACTATTCCGCAAGGTGATTGAGAATAACTCCCGACCATCGACGGATTCATAGAGTCTTGTCTCTTCAACGGTGATATGCCACTCATCTTGTAGCGATTCAAGCTCTACCTGTTGGAGCGTCAATTTTGCCTGTTCATATTCATCGACGGCACGTTCGTAAGCCTCCTCGGCTATATTCACTTCGGAGACAGTGACGATGTTGTTGTCCTCCATCATCATCGACTTGAGGTTTTCGAGATCCACCTGCTTCTTTTTCATCAACTTTTCTGCCAGTTCCATCTTCAAACGCTCGACTTCTATCAGGATTTGACGGCTCTGTTCCTCTTTGGTTTTTGGATTGTTCCCATTCGTAAGTGAAACATCTACAGACTCCGCTGTTAGTAAAACGGGCAACGATATCCCTATCACGCTAATAAAAACAATTGTAAGTATATTGGTTCGCATTTTTAATTAATCCCGTCGTCATAATTGGGTATCCGATTCGCCAAATCTTGGTTTGACGAATCGGTTGGTTTGCGTCAGATGGACATTATGCGGCTGCATCGTCTGCAGATTCGTATCCAGCAACGTAATGCAGGTACAACGCCTCGAGATCCTCTTTTAGAATTTCTTCGCGCGTTAGTTCCCGTTCAAGATTACCTTCCACGAGAATCCCAATCCTGTCAGCAATCTCCTTCGCACGGAAGATGTCGTGTGTAGACATAAAGATAGATTTCCCTTCCTCCTTTAATTCGCGGAGTAGGTTCAGGAAATCAGCACCCCCTTTGGGATCCAAGCCTGAAGTCGGTTCATCCAGCAGAACGGCTTGTGCGTTTTTCATAATTGTGATCGCTATCCCCAGGCGTTGACGCATCCCTTTGGAGAAGGTCGTAAGCCGACACGTCCAAGTGTCGCATCGAGTTCGGCGTTGGATACCTTTTTCCGTCCGCCGAGTTTCGCAAAAAAGGATAGATTTTGACGCGCCGTAAAGTTGCGATAGAGTTCGACGTTTTCCGAGACGTAAGCGAGATGCTTCTTCGCTTCCAACGGGAACTTCGGAATCTCGATGTCACCGACGAGTGCGGTGCCGCTTGTGGGTTCGATGAAATTCAGCAGCAGAGACATGGTCGTGCTTTTCCCGGCACCGTTCGCACCGAGGACAACATAAATTTCACCGTCGTCCACTTTCAGGTTCAATTTATTCACGGCGAAAACATCGGGTTTCTAACATGGGTTTCTCCTTAGGTTATTTTTTTACTTCATAATTAAGGATACAATTTTGAGGTAGAATGGGTGCATAGTGAAAAAAATTGAGAGATACACGTTTTGTAATAAACCGACAATTACTTTGGCGTTGCGGGTAGGCGGGGTTACAAACCCCGCCAGCAGAGGGTGGGGTATCCCTCACATCAAATATCGGAACGGAAGAACTTCAAGAACGCCACCACCGTAAACGCTAAAGCGAAAAAACCGAGTAAGAACACATCCACTGCGGAGCGGCGTAATGTGTCCGATAAAGCAGGTTCTATTAACATTGGTGGTGGCAGGATTTCGTCTGTTTCGGATTCAGAAGACTCATTTGACCGATTCATCAGATGTAAAAACTGTGCCAGCACGTCGTCCGAAATTGTGCTGAAATACGTATCATCAAGTTGCTTATAGTACCTCTCACCCGTTTG
This sequence comes from Candidatus Poribacteria bacterium, assembly GCA_021295755.1. NCBI lineage: Bacteria > Candidatus Poribacteria > Candidatus Poribacteria bacterium. The sequence continues at coordinate 4,904 of JAGWBT010000222.1, read as the reverse complement.
AAAATAGGTGTCCCTTTTTAACGTGCCGGTTTGTGTGAGGTTCATCGCAAAATAGGTAAGTGAAGACGTGGGTGCGATCCGGGAAAGCATCTCACCAACCTGCTCTTGTCGATCCTTTTCGCGTTGATAGTCCCTGTCAATTTTACCCGATTGATTCTGGAACTCCAGTCGATACTGTTCATCAATCGGTTTTCTGAGTTTATCTAACCTTTTCTGCGTCTCTGGATCGTTTAGGTTAATATGAACACTACCGCCGCTCTCAAAAGCTAAAGCCATTTTTTCCCCAATCTTCTCTTCCTTATCCTTTGTCAGGTTATTGCGAAGTGCGTTTTTCTCCATATAAACAGCTTGCTGTGTTCGGGTGGGCGCGACGAGTTTCGCGACGACAAACGCGCCCCGCGGCGCGATCAGCACCGCAAATACCCAAAACGTAAATGCGACGATCAGCGCGGTCTTGGCGTTGTCGAGATACGTTGAAATGACGACACCTATCGCAAAAAACACCGCAATATAGAGCAGCGAGATAAGTGTGAGACCGAGCACCGGCAGTGCAACCTTAAGCTCACCGAGCGGAAATCCCTGCCAAACGATCAGGAGTAACCCCAAAAGGAAAGATACTAAAAACGGAATAACGAACACGATGTATCCACCGATCAGCTTGCTCCACAGAAACACATCTCGGGGAAGCGGATTTGACAGATTTATCCGGAGCGTGCCTGCCTCTCTTTCTCCGGCAACAGCATCAAATGTGAACAGAAGTGCCAGCAGACTGAAAACAATTCCGACAATAAACAGGAAATCAAGGTTCCCAAGTGCATACGCCGCGGATGCCTGAGAAATCCCTGCTGAACCCTGCCTCACGCCATTACGGGTCATCCCAAGATAGGTCGGCAGTGCTTCCTCTAAACCGTTTGCGAAGACGCTCAAAGGTGTAGGTTTGAGGAAGAACTTAGAGACCTCCACGTTTGGATCCTGTGCGTTCCGTTTCACGGACTCTTGATAATCCGTCAAATTCTGGCTATACCTGCGATAATTGATAGAAAGGGTGAGTGGAATGAGCAGGGCACACATCAGCAAAAGCGCGATAAATCGGACACTGAGAATGTGATGCATGATCTCTTTTTGAATCAATGTCATTAACACGGTAATTTCTCCTTTGTTTTTTAGTTCGGTGTTCGTTGTAGCACAAATTCGCAGTTCATGCTACAACGTCTTTTATGGGACTTACTGTATAGCACATCACAGAGATATCAGATCCGCCAATTGCCGAAGGATGTCCTGTCCCTCTTCGGTTTTTAGAAATTCTTCTCCGAGTTGTGCTTCAAGTTGCGACTGTAGTTGTACCTTAATTTGATCCCCCACCTGCGGTATTGCTTCTTTGAGGATATTCATCCCCATTGGTGTTTGGAGAATGTCTTTTCCAAGTTGTGCTTCAAGTTGAGAAACAATCTCTTTCTCCAAGGCACTCATCAGTTTTGGTACGAATTTCTCCAAGACTATTTCTTCAGTCGCTTGTTTGAGTTTCTCTCGACCTTCTTGGGTCTTAAGAAACGCGTCCCCGTGTTGTTTACGTAAGTCACGCATAACGTCAGCGAGTGCAGAGATCCCGATCTTGTTACTTTCATAGATGCCTCTTTGTGGACCGTTGCGATAGAGTTTTCCGCCGAGACTTAGGTTGAGACGGTGGTGTTCACAACGAACGATAGGGACCATATCACCTTCCTGTGTCCACAGCATGTGTTGACCGTCTTTCTCAGAGGGCCGAATCTCGTAAAGATAACTGCACGGAAGTTTTGGGTCGGATGCATTCTCAGTGAGCACGCCGGGGGTTCCTGCTGTCGGGTCTGCCGGACAGAAGAGAACTTTTTCGTCCAGATACTGCGGAGAAAGATCGGACAGCCACTGCGGATCCGCATCGGCGTTGGCGGTCCTATAGTCATCACGGGCGCGTTTTATCTGCCGCAAATTTTCTCTGCACGTCTCAATGCCTTTAAAATCCTTAGCGGTCTGTTCCTCTGAAAGCGAGGCTAATTCATAAGGGTAGGCATCTGCTAAGAGACACCGGTTTAGACGCACCAACGCTTCCCCACTTTGCGGGTTTTCGGCGATGAGTGCCTGTGTTTGTTCACTGAGTTCAACAGTGGCAAACCGTTGCGCATCGTAGAGAGAATTCCCTTGAAGCAGTCGATTTAGGTCTGAAAGCAATACTTCCTGCTGCTGAGGGGATAGGTTACTTGTACCATTGTATCCGAGTAACACCCACTGCATATCTTCGGACAATTGCGATGCGATCCATTCGGACACCGGTGCACGCGTATCTTGAAGTTTCACGAGCAAACTGCTGGGGTCTTTCATCGCATCCATATCAAAGAGAAACTGATCTGTGCTTGCGTGAAGCGATAGTTGTGAGCCTATGACTGTTGCTAAAGTTGCGATCAGAAGTGTTAGGGAATTGCGAATCTTGCCTCGTAAAATTATGCTTTTCATTTTTTAATCTCCTTAGAGTGTTAGTATATTTCAGGTTTTTTATTCGGATTCATCAAGCGTGAAACGTAGCACACCCCTGCCAGTAGTGCCGACATAAAGCGTGTTACCATCAACGGCAAGAGCGTTAACACGGACTGGAATTTCCGGTGTAACCTGTTGCCACGTGTTAGCATTTGCTTTCAATTGGTACACCCGTTGCTGGTGTGTCCCATAAACGGTTGTGCCGTCTACCGCGAATCTTTCTATGACAATTGGCACGCCTTCTGTATCGGTTGTCGCCTCCCAAGAGATACCATCATTTGACATAAACGGTTGACCCTGCAAAGGTTACGCCCCTGAAATGCGCAACAGAGAACGGGAGGCTCGCCGTAACATCGTTCCATGTGTTTCCCTCATCAAATGATTGGAAGAGGTATCCATCCCATTTACCGATGTAGACGATACTTCCTGAAACCGCGAGGTTGGAAGGGAGGGAATCAAGAGTGTTAGCATTGTCAATTATATCAACAGGAAATTCATTGAGGAGTCCGGTATCCACCCATTCCGTCGTGCCGGTTTTCCATCTGAAGAGTTTCTTTCCATATTCCATATAGTAAGTATCACCACTGATGGCGAAATTCCCGATAACCGACCTCAAAACCTCAGCCAGGAGCTCCTCTAAGGCTGGACTATAGTCTTCAACAAATGTCTCGGCATCTAAATCCTCAAGGATATTATCTTCAAGGTTGTTTTTTTCTCCCTCGGTCTGATCTTTTACTGACAGAATCTCTATGAAACCTTCTTCCATTAGCTTGGCATAGTCTGCCCCCTTTAAAAATGGCATACCCGGAACAGACGTTAACCGATTATCCTCGGTAGATAAGCGAAAGAGGCGGGGGTGAGGTGTCGTGTCGTCTATAGTTCTGGCGTAGAGCAGATCGTTGAATCTCACCAACTGAATGATGTTCCGGAGGCTGCTTGGGACAAGCACAGGTGTCCACGACTCGCCTACGTCGGATGAGGTAAGAAGTGTGCCGCCCACGTTGGCATAAAGCGCATCCCCCACAGAAACTAAATTCATCACAGAGGTCTTTACGAATCTCGTGTTAAACGGGTGCCACGTTTTGCCGGCATCGGTTGTGCGATAAATCCCGGACTCTCCGTTCCGATAGAAGGTATTCGCATCCAAAGACACGAGCATGGAAACGTCTCCTATGTCCGGTATACTTGAATCCAAAGTAACCCAGGTGTCCCCCGTGTCATTTGAATAATAACTGTTTTCGTCGTCCACTACGAAAAGGTTGTCTTCCACTGCTACCATTTCAAAGATTAAAGTCGGTTTCGTTTCTGCGTCCTCAGGTTGCTCCTTTCCATTTTGCTCGGTTCTCGGATCTGCAGGTCCAACCCGAATGGTTATGTTAACTTGAGGGGAAGGCTTTGTTTCTGTTTTTCCGTAGTCTAACGTCTCCCACGACTCTCCCAAATCTATTGAGCGATACAGGGACAGAGATGTCTCCCATACCATTCGCGATGGCAGCACGAACCCAAAATCCTTGTTCACCACCTTGTCCCCCACGGCAACATAGAGTCGATACCCGGCACTTGCCAGTGCGCGGATATTGCGGGTCTTATGGTCTTCATCTACCGATAATAACGTCCAGCCTTCGGAATCGCGGCGATAGAGCCCAGAACCGGTCCCAACAAATACGACATCTTCAATAGTCGTGATTGCGCGAATCTCTTTGTTCGCCAACTGTTCGCTTACGGGAATCCATGATTTCCCAGTGTCCACGGAACGGAATACGCCATCAGCAAGTGCCAAATACATTACAATATCGGTGTGTGTCCCAGGGGACCCATCTGTTATGACAAGATCAACCAACTGTCCTTCTGGACGTGTGCCGAGTGAATTCCACGACTCACCTCTATCTACTGAAGTGAGGATTTCCGTATCAGAGACAAGGTAGAGGGTCTTATCATATTCTGTCATTTGCCATGATCCGTTAAGGGGCATGTTGGCGTTGACAATACCCCACTGACTTCCATCGTCCACCAATCTATAGAGGTCGCTCCCTGTTCCGGCGTAAGAATCTCCGTTAGCTGCGATGAACAAGTTCTGCACGCTGCCACCTTCGGGGCCCCCAGTTTGGGTCCACTGCGGTTTCGGTGTTGAGATCTCTGGCGTGTCGATGGGTAGCGTGGCAACAAGGGAATCTTCGGGTTTCTGCCCCGCTCCGGGACTTTTACCGGGGAGCACCGAACTTCCTGCTTGACTCCGTACTGCGGGTTTCGCGGGTGAGTCTATGACAAAGACTGCATCAATAATCTCGACAGTCGGCTCAGAAGTGGCACTGAAGTTATAGGGTTTCTGAAAACGGGAGAGATATTGCGTGCCGACACCCATCAATAGGAAAATTAAAACAGCGGAGGCGGCAGAA
>JAGWBT010000221.1 GCA_021295755.1 Candidatus Poribacteria bacterium | reverse complement strand
GATTATTGAAGCACGTCAATTTATGATCAGTCCGTCAATGTGGGAAGGGTTAGGTGATGCGCGGCGTGAGGTTTTAGTCAACATGGCATTTAATCTTGGTTATCGGAAGTTGAACAAGTTTGTCAAGTTCAAACAAGCACTCATGGAAAGGAACTATGATAGAGCAGCCGATGAGATGCTTGATTCAAAATGGTCAGGTCAAGTAAAGGGTAGGGCGCAGAGACTAGCAAAAGTAATGCGGACTAACAATCCTGCCCACTTTTATGATATAGGATTTGTGCAGCAGAACACTCAAACTCCCCGTTCCGTGAGTCTTCGATCTGTAGTGCAGCGATTTATCACCGCAGGCACCCGATCCATCGGAGATCCATAGTCAATCCCATTCGGTTTTAACGACTCAACGGAACGCCTATAAACACAGATTGCTTTGAACCCTGATCTTATCGGAGATTACCTTGAGCCCTTGGTGAAGTCGGAGCCGATCGAATTTGCCAACTAGCAGCTTGCGTTATAATATTTAAACTATCTTCTAGGTGGGTCTGGTGATGAAATGATTACCATCAGAAAAAATGGGTCCCCCCACTTATATCCATTTTGTGAAAGCGGCCTGCGCCAGAGGTGTACCACTGGACGGGTGTCACGAATAAGTGAATCGGCCCAGCTCATGTGTCCCAAGACATGATATTCAAAATTGGGATCAGGTCTGTTTTGCAGGAAGGTTCGGCCGGATTTGTCGTAGCCAAATCGTTCGTAAAAGATCTCTTGTCGAATATCGGACTCCAGTCCGTGATCGTATTCCCGATTGGTTTTCTTGTAGATAACCTCAACTTTCTCAATAAATACCTCCTTAGTTTCTTGGATCGTATCGTGGTTATTGACAGTCAAAGTTAGTTCATGCCCGTCAAGACGACCGTTTCTGTCACCTATGGCTTGGTAGCGGATGATATTTCCTTTGATGTTCAGTGGCTCGGCAAAGCAGACATAGTGGAGATCAAATTCCATGTGCTGCCAAACGCCGGTAGGCATACCGTGATTGGCGAGCCAGTTGGCTTGGAGGGGCTTGATGACATCTGCGGTCAAAATCAACTTCTGATTCTCATTAAGTCTATAAGCAGCAATTTCGTCGGGTGTTACCTCTCTTCTACTCCAGAGATGTTTTAACTGTGGATTGCTATCCATATCTGCCGGTACATCCTTGTAGTTAGTTGTAAAGAAGGTATTGGGACGGTTAATCAATGTCTGATTCGGTTTGTGGACCGGGTTAGCTTGGACCTGTGAAAGGTAGCTGGCAACTATAGCAGCTGTAAATACCAATCCAAGAATTGCAAGTAGTATAAATCTATACCTCATGATCGCTCCTCCCTTAGTTGTGGGTGTGTGAGAAGCTCAATTTGTTCTATTTTATAACAGGATATAACAGAATACCACAGAAAAGTCCGTAGGTCGAAATCCAAACAGCGACGAGGATTCTGATCCCGATGAAATCGGGGTTTCCGAACCTGTACTAATGAACTAATGAACCAACTGGAACGATATGGCACAAGAGAAGCCGTTTGAAAAATTGAGACCAAGTACGCAGAAGGCGATACGGAACGAGACGAAGCGGAAGATGGAGGGCAGATATCCGCGGACATGGATAGATGCTGCGCTAGGGATTGACGATCCGCCGTGGTGGTGGCAAGGAGTGACATGGCTGCCGGGTCGAGCTGTCCCTGCGTTCCTAACCGGTATTGGCGAAGCGGTAGAAGGCATTGATATAATGCTCAGTCCGGTCGACACGGAGCTCAAGCAGAACTTAGAACTCGCTATCGAAAATGCTGAGAATTACAGAAGAACAAGAGGCGAAAATTCATGGCAATATCAACATGCGAAGCAGCATGTCGACCGTTTATTCGCAGAATGGCACGCGGGCGGAAGCGAGGAATGGCGAAAGGGTAAACTGGGCATCGAAGCACTGCACCAACAAATTCTTGATGAAGCCGATCCACCGCACCTTCGAGCATTACGTGAGCAGGCGAAACTTGCGTTTGACGATGGACGCGGCTACATGTCCAAAGAACATCGAGACGCGGTGAAGGCATACAACGAAGCAAAGGCGAAGCCGTATCCGACACCGATATGGGATGCGTTCAAGGCAAACTATTCAAAGTATAAGCTATGGACGGCGGAAGGGCGAGAAAAGTTTTGGACCACATTGGTGAATCGGCCCGACGAGATTGTGGGAGATGTGTCGGTATTCGCACCCTATCTCAAAGCCTCCAAAATCGGGGGGATCGCCAAGGTGGGGAAGTGGGTAGACCGGCTGGATCTAAGCAACGTGGTCGATACTGTTGTCGATGCCACAAAAGCGACCAACAAACTTAAACCTCCACTCAGAGCCGATACGTCTAATATAGATACAGCTGCACTCGCCCGCCTCGATCTGGTCTCCGGTAAACAGATCAGCCAAGCGCAAATCGACAAATGGGATACAGCCCCAAATGTCTTCTACAGAATCACGAATGCAAGTAGACTGGATCAACCGCGTTCCTTGCAGTTTGACCAAGGCGAGGGGATAGAGGAAGATATCCGTGAGGCACTTATCCAGGGGCATCCAGCGTTTGAAAAATTTGCACCTGAATTGACCCTTCAGGATTTGCTCGATGACTCCGGCACATTTATGTCATACAGCGAAGCTAAAAAGCGGTGGGGCGACAAATTAGTAAAAAAAGAATACGATTATTGGTATAATTATGTAGAAGCCGCAGAATCTTCCTTTAAGGTGACGCCAATCAAGCCCGTGGAGATTGATGGTGAGATAGTGGAGATGCAGTATCTCGGTGTCAACGGAAGTGACAGGTTTGACGTGATATATGAGTATTTACGTCGAAGGGAGTGGGACAACGTTATTAAAAAAGAGGAGGATAGGTCAGTTCTGCAAGTAATCCAGGGCGATGAGATTGGTGAAACATGGTCAGGGGATGGGAAAATCATCAAGCCGCGAGAAACCCTCGCTGTGTTTGACGTGGACGCGATAAAACGCTTTCCGTACACTGTGGAGGTACAACAATGAAAATAACAATGAAAGGATATGTACCCTATCCAGAAGAGATTGAAATCGAGC
>JAGWBT010000220.1 GCA_021295755.1 Candidatus Poribacteria bacterium | reverse complement strand
TAACGATCCCGTTAATTTCGGGGCTGGCGATGCACTTATTGATTAGCAATTGGCAATTCTAGCGCTCTGGCAGTGGAGGGTGCCGCTTCTCAATAGAAGCAGTACCCTTTATATCAGGTTTGAGACTTGACCGACAAAAGGACTTTCTGAGAACGCCTCCGTGGAGCCATGCCTTTGTCACCCTTTCTTCCCTGCCTCTCGTTTCCCATCCTTTCAAACTGAAATAAAAATAAACACCTGTCTAGATTGTAAGACCATTTAGTTTCCCTTTTCTTAACCGATTTCGGAACAACCCGAATCCGTAGGCGGGGCATCTTGCCCCGCCCTTTTACCAATCAATACCGCAACAACTTGGTGTTTCTCCACACTTTGCACTCTCTTTTTACATGAGCCAAACCGAAAACTGAATAGCCCTACTCTATGTTTATATACCTATAGACAACTGAAAACTGATATGATAAAATCCCTTGGGGTGAGCCAATGAAATTAATATTGGAATGTCTGGTTGTTCCGCCTTTTGAGTCAAACTGCTGGATTCTCGGTTCCAGTGAAACACAAGCAGCTGTCGTGGTTGATCCGGGAGACGAAGCCGGCATCCTTAAAGCACTAGAAGCGCACAAATTGACGCTCAAATACCTAATACACACGCACGGACATCTAGACCATGTATCTGCCACCGCTGCACTCCAGCATGGGACAGGAGCACCGGTTCTTATCCACGAGGCAGATCAAATTCTCGTGGATAATTTCACACTACAGGGCACAATGTTTGGACTCGCAGCACCCGAACCACCAACTGTGGACAGGTACATTTGTGAGGGAGATAGAATTGAGTGGGGAGAGTATACGCTGTCCGTGATTGAAACCCCCGGACATAGCCCCGGCGGTGTCTGTTTGGATCTCGAAGGAGAGAAAATTCTTTTGGCGGGTGATACGCTTTTTCAAGACAGTATTGGACGTACGGATCTATGGGGCGGAGATTATGAACAGTTGGTGGATTCCATACGGGAAAAGCTATGGCAGCTCGACGACGATACGATCGTATGTCCCGGACACGGGCCGCGCACCACGATCGGGAGAGAAAAACGTGAAAACCCTTTTCTACAAGGATTATAGTGGCTATGCAGGGATTAGAACCCAAATACGGAATTGCCATATTCAAGGACGTAATGGTGTCGATGCGCGATGGAGTTCGCCTAGCTACTGATATCTATCGACCCACCCTTGATGGCGAATTAGTCCCCGGCACATTTCCCACAATTCTGGGACGCACATCGTACGACAAAAACAGTCCGCAGATGTGGGTGGAGCCGGTAGCTGAGTTCTTTACCCAGCACGGATACGTAACCGTCCTCCAAGACTTACGTGGTCGTCAACGTTCCGAAGGGACCGGACAATACTTCCACACAGCCAATCCCACTGAAGGGCATGACGGCTACGATACGGTCGAATGGATCGCCGCCCAACCTTGGTCGAATGGGCGCGTTGGGACGGTGGGCAGCTCACACGGGGCGATTGTCCAGAGTGTGATGGCACTTTACCAGCCACCGCACTTGACGGCGATGTGGCAGGATGTTGGACCCACCAACATTTACGCCCACGAAGCGCGTGAAGGTGGGGCGATGGCACTCCACATGTTCGGTGCCCTGTTTCTCCACGCCCACGATTCACAGGAGATTCACGACAATCCTGTGGCGAAAAACTCTATCGCACAAGCGATGGAGCGTATGCGCGATCTAGTCTATTCAACCCCGTTCAAGCCGGGACACACACCACTATCCGTGGTTCCCAACCTTGAGCAGACCCTTTTTAACTACTACTATCGTGGCGAATATGATGAATTTTGGGGGCAAGATTGCTGCGATCAAGAACGTCACTTCGATCGACACATAGACGCCCCATCGGTCTTTAGTGGTGGTTGGTACGATCCCTTCTCCGTCGCTACGACGAACTACTTCGCGACGATGTGCAAGCAGAACAAGACAACCCAACGGCTGGTGATGGGACCTTGGAACCACGGCGCTATGCGCGGAGCAGGATCCTCCTACGTGGGGGATGTAGACTTCGGCCCCGACGCCGCATGGGGCGACGAAGTATACAATAGAGAGCGTCTCCGCTGGTTTGATCGTTGGCTGAAGGATAGCCCAAATGGGCTGGAGGATGACCCACCGGTACGAATCTTTGTGATGGGTGGCGGCGATGGTAGACGCAACAGCGAGGGGCAGCTGAACCACGGCGGCATGTGGCGGTCAGAAAAGGAATGGCCCCTCTCCCGCACAAAATATACCACATATTATTTCCATGCCGGCGGAGGACTGAACCCGGATCTGCCGGGAGAGAACCAATCGCCTGCCCGTTTCCTCCACGATCCAGATAATCCGGTGCCGACTATCGCCGCAAACGTTACAGGGTTCTACGAACAGGTAGCGTTGGGAGAGGGGATGGCATCGCAGTACACGCCACCCAGAGCGCGGATGCGCAGCATTGTTATGGACGGTGCGGCACACCAGAAGGAGGAACCCGGCATCGTGGGAGCTAAACCGCCGTATCCCTCCCTTGCGGCAAGACCCGATGTCCTTGTGTTTCAGACTTACCCGTTAGATGAAGACATCGAAGTGACTGGGGGGATGACGGTGAAGTTGTGGATTTCGTCTTCGGCGGTAGATACCGACTTCACAGCGAAGCTCATTGATGTCTATCCACCAAACGAGGATTATCCCGCCGGCTACCACATGAACCTCGTCGATTCTATTATCCGTACCCGTTATCGGGAGGGTTGGGAGGAAGAAAAATTGATGGAACCGGGTGAGGTTTATCAGGTTCAGATCGCCCTACCACCGACCTGTAATCTCTTCAAGGCAGGGCATCGAATTCGAGTCGATATATCGAGCAGCAACTTTCCACGATTCGATATCAACCCAAACACCGGCGAGCCGATGGGGAGACATACGCATACCGTCGTGGCGCGGAATACGGTGTACCTTGACCGCAACTGCCCTTCGCACATTGTCCTGCCCATCATTCCCCGGTAAACGGAAAATGAAGTTATAACCAATGGTGCTAGTTTGCAGCTGTTGATAACGTGAAACGTGATGCGTGAAACTAAAAATCATTGGTTCAT
>JAGWBT010000219.1:8344-10221 GCA_021295755.1 Candidatus Poribacteria bacterium | reverse complement strand
GGTGAAACCCGACAACGCGCCAACGCCGGTTATGGTGCAGCGAAATGGGGACTGATAGGACTCACCCGTAATCTCGCGCGCCAATACCGCGATGATGGGATTCGGGTGAACTGTATCTGTCCCGGTGGTATTGGCGACACTCGTGGCGAGGAGGATGCGGGACTGCCACCGCCTGAACTAGTTCGCGGGGGGCATCCGGCTGACATTGCAATGGCGGCAGTCTTTCTGGCATCGGATGAATCTGCTTGGATTAGCGGTGTCAGCATAGACATTGATGGCGGTGAATCCATGATGTAGTTGAAAGCTGGTTGTTCACCGCCATTCCTGAACGAAAACGAATCCTACAAAGGGGTTGCGCTTCAACCGGAGAACGGTGCGATCGCTTTGCTTCGCAGGTAATCGACATTCATCTCAATTCCCAAGCCGGGACGGTTGGATAGATGCAGGCAGCCATCCCTGACATCCAATGGATGATCTACCAGCACATCATAAGCATTGAGCTTGGCACGACTGGTCTCCAATTTGTAGAAATTTGGGACGGTCATCATTGATGGGACCGCTCGCATCGTGTGGGGAGATCGGCACGTAGTAAGCCTCCGCCTGCGTCGCAATCTTCTTCAACTCTGAGATACCACCTGCCCACGTCACGTCTGGCATGATAAAGTCAGCAAGCTCATTTTCGAGGACTGGCACGAACTCATAACGGGTCTGAAGTCGCTCACCGACACAGATTGGCACGCTGACGTTCTGTCTGACCTGCTTCAATGCGTGGTAGCTTTCGACAGGGACCGGCTCTTCAAACCAACCAATGTTATAAGGCTCCAACCTTTTAGCGAGCCGAATCGCTGTCGCCACGTCGAACCGACCGTGACAGTCGATGAGAATTTGAATGTCAGGTCCGACCGCCTCTCGAATCGCAGCGATCACATTTGCGCCCTGTTCTTCTCCTGCGGCGTCCATCTGCCCACTCAAATAGCCGTTGGCTTCCTCCGGATGGTGAGGGAACGGGTCAGTTTTCAAAGCTGTATGGCCGGTTTCCGCAATCGCTTTACAATGCACTGCCGCGCTCTCCGGATCTTTCCCACCCCCTGGGTGTGTATAAAGGGATATCGAGTCCCGAACGGGTCCCCCTCCAACTAGCTCATAGATTGGTAATCCCAACTGCTTACCACGAATATCCCACAATGCGATGTCAATGGCACTGACGATATTTGATGTGGCACCCCGCGTCCCCATGTAGGTGAACGCTCGGAAAACCTTGTTCCATATCGTCTCGATGCGCGTTGCATCGTCACCCTCAACCAGATTGCTGGTTTGTGCGAGCATGGCACAGACCGCTCTATTTGCTACTGAGGAGGTGCCGGTAATTTCGCCCCAGCCCGTAATCCCTTCGTCTGTTGAAACCTCAACGAAAACATACTCTCGTTCTCTACCGGAGGTTTCGCCGGCCGTATCTAGGTAAGGTGATTGTGATCTAACGAGCCACGGTGTAACACCGGTTATCTTCATCGTTTAACTCCTGTTTTCTAATGAATTCGTGGATTGGTTCATATAAAAAGAAGGTGCAAAGCATCCGCGAATTAACACGAATCTACGGGAACAAAAAAGTAAGGACTAAAGACGGTCAACCACAAGGGTTGCCCCTACTGTTGTACGGTTTCTTTACATGAGCGGTGTTATTTTGCTTCTTCAGCGCGGCTGACAAACTCGGCAGCACCGGCGGTGATCCACCCTCCAACACTAGTGAATAGGAAGCGGACGCCTGCCGCAGCGTACTTCGCAACATTATCGTTGTTGGCTAGCGTACCGGCGACCCGTCCTGCCGCTTGGATGCGAGCTAATGTGTCGTCGATTGTGCCCTGAACATCGGGGTGCTG
>JAGWBT010000219.1:604-8298 GCA_021295755.1 Candidatus Poribacteria bacterium | reverse complement strand
AATCTCGTCGAGGTTTCTGACAGCCACGATGTCCTCAATCAGAATAATTAGCAGCGTCTCATCGTTGGCAACTTGAACATAATCAGGAACTGCGAATCCCTGACGACTGGTATACATGCCCCGGTAGCCGATAGGTGCGAACTTACCGCCATCGACTAGGTTCTGTGCCTCTTCCTTCGTGTTGACGTGCGGGACGACAATGCCTTGAGCACCTCTATCGAGGGTGCGATAGATCAACCCCTGATCATTCTGATTGATGCGAACCACAGAGGTCATCCCCCAGATATCGCAGGCACGGGTGAGGTTGCCGAGTTCGGCGGCATCCACGGGACCATGTTCGCCTTCCAGCCAAACGCCGTCGAAGCCGGCTGGACCAAAGGCATCAATGTCGTCTGGGTGGGTCATGCCACCAGCCACATAGGCGGTGCTACCTTCAGCCAATTTGTGCTTAACTCGATTCGGTCTAAGTTTCATATTTGATTCTCCTTTTTGGTGTTGGTTAACATGCTATTTGTAGAATGAATGTCTGAATCAGGATTTACGGAACGTGATGCGTGAAACGTGAAGCGTAAACGGTCACAGATTTGTTATGGGTCGATTAATTCATTGGTTCATTGAACTCCCGAACGCTTGAATAGATTGACCGCCTCAACTTTAATAGGAAAACGATAGATTTTCAATACCGAGCAACTTGGGTGATTTTACATAACGCCAATTTCGACCTGTCATAGAGAAACTGTGTTTTTCGTTCTCGAATTGCTCGATTTTGGACAAAGTCCTCACCTGACATCTGTATAACCTTTCCTCATGGTGAGTTTCTCTGCGAGTCGCTTGATCTCTGGATTGGGGTCATAAAGCGCGAGTTCAAAAATCTCGCGGTGATCAGTTACATCGAGCGTTGGAAGCACGGCTGCTGTTTCAAGGCGTACACATGCTTCACGGTCTTTCAAGCCTCGCTCAAACCAGCGGTGAGCGTCTTCGACGGAATGCTTGGCAAGCGCAGCAATCGCCGCCGCCCGAACCCGTTTGTTTTGAGACTCGGCGAATGGCAGGATGACCTCCGGATCTCCCTCGTCACAGTGCGCTATTGTTTGTAAGGCGACGATGCGAACGTCCAATGATTCATCCGAGAACAACAGCGTACACCAGTCGTAGAGATCCTCGTTTCCAAGCCGTGCCAGTCGTTTAAGGCCGCGGATGCGTCGTTGCGGTTTTGCGGCAGCGAGGTCATCAAGTGCGTTTTCTTCCCGTGAATCAATTAACTCTGACGGAGGTTCTGTTTCAAATTCAGCTGGTTCGGGAAAACAGTCAAATCGCAAATCGTCGGGCGTAATCTTGACCCCTTGGAAAAAATCAGGCAGCCATTGCTGCAGCTTCTTTGACAGTTCATCTGGACGGATCGTGCTTCCGGTGCCAGAGTTAGTGCGATTTTCTACCCAACGCGCCAGCCGATCTATTCCGGGATGACGAGGACTGATGCCTTCATAGGATTTGCGTCCAAGTCTCTGATTTACCCATTTGGCAATCTGTTCAGGCGAATTGAGTAACTCCAACGTAAAATGTGAGCGTATTACTGTTGGCGGGACACGCCCACGGATAGCAAGAACTCCCCCACCACGCATAACCAGGCTTTTCCCAAGGCGGTTATACAATTCCGGTACATTAATCTCACAGGTAAGCACAAACGGCGAGCTGCCTGTTCTACGCGCTTTTTGCTTGGCGCGACCTTGAGCATATTGCTTACTCGTGGTGAACCAGACCGCACCCTTCCTTGGGAGAAAGCCCATCTCAGCGATTTTAATCGCGCTCCGTAAGGTTGTACCATGATAGAACTTCATCACGCTCTCCTCTATTCTTGAGATTCAGGTGAAGCCTCTTCGCTAAAGCGTCAATTTCATCACTCTTACCTCGTATCTGCATAACCTTTCCCTGAAGTGAGTTTTTCTGCAAGACGTTTGATTGCAGGGTTGGGATCATAGAGTGCAAGTTCAAAGATTTTACGGTGTTCGATTGCATCCAGCGTTTGAAGCAGGGAGGCGGTCTCAAGGCGTACGCACGGCTCACGGTCTTTTAATCCTCGCTCAAACCAGTGGGGGGCGTCTTCGGCGGAATGTTTGGCAAGTGCGGCAATCGCTGCTGCCCGAATTCGTTTGTTTTGAGATTTGGCAAGGGGCAGGAGTACCTCCGGATCTCCGTCGTCGCAATGGACTATCGTTTGTAAGGCCGCAATGCGAACCTCTACTGATTCATCCGAGAGTAATAGCGTGCACCATTCATAGAGATCTTCATGTTCAAGCTGTGCTAGCAGTTCAAGACCACGGAGGCGTCGTTTCGGTTTCATGTCGGCAAGGGCATCAAGTGCGTTTTCCTCGCGTGAATCAACCGGCTCTGATAAAGGTTCTGTTTCAAAGTCAGCGAGTTCAGGAAAATAGTCGAAACGTAAATCTTGGGGAGCGATCTTGATCCCTCGAAAAAAATTGGGCAGCCATTGCTGCAGCTTCTGTGACAGTTCCTTTGGACGGATGGCACTGTCCGTGCCAGCTTTCATGCGATTTTCCACCCAGCGCGACAACCGATTTATTCCGGGGTGATTCGGACTAATATTCTCATAGGATTCGCCTTGGAGTATCTGGCTTACCCACCTCGTTGGTGGGACACGCCGCCGGATAGCAAGAAATCCCTTGCTGCGCATAACGAGATGTTTTCCAAGGCGGTTATACAATTCTTGGACATTGATTTCGCAGGTAAAGACAAACGGCGGGCTAGCGGTTTTACGCGCTTTTTGCTTGGCGCGACGTTGGGCACGGTGCTTACTCGTGGTGAACCAGACTACGCCCTTCCTTGGCAGAAAGCCCATCTCGGCAATTCTAATCGCATTCTGTAAGGTTGTGCCGTGATAAAACTTCATAATGTCCTCCTATACCTATCCTTGAGATTCAGATGAACTTCCTTTATGAAGTGTCAATTTCATCACCAATTCCTCACCCGCCTTCTCACCCGTATGTTCAAAATTTAGCTTGCGGTAGAAGCCTTCGGGACTTCCAGGACCGGGAACATGGCTCAAGAAAAGTTCCTTCGCATTTGGTCGTGTCTTCACATGCTCGATTAGGAGTTCAAGGGCGCGATGACCATAACCTTTGCCTTGATGTGCGGCATCAACCATGAAGCGCCATAAGTAATATTCGCCTTTGTCCGGTTGATCAGATAGCATCAGAAAACCGATGGGCACCTCGTCCGCATAGATTGCGCGAAACCATGCCTCCTCCGAGAAATAGGCTTCTGCTATAGAAACTGCGTTTGAAGCGACAAACTGCTCCTGTGCTTTGGTTACACGAAGATTCAGAATGGAATTGACTGTTTCCTGTGTAATCTCACGCAAACTAACTGTAGCCTCGATACCAAGCGACATTTTGGAATCGGGCATTTTGTTATCTCCCTTTTGTTTGGTTCTCTGAACCCGAACGGTTGGCAGGTACAATGATCGCAGCGGCGCGCCCTAGATGACTGATAGCGCAGCGAACAATGCTTTGATGTACCCGACCGAATATGCCAATCCGTCGTCGCCCTCCATACGGGGGATATGGTCGGGGTTTAGGCAACCGTCGAATCCGACCTTATGGAGTTCGAGGACAATTTTGAACATATTCATGTCGCCGTCGTCTAGGAGGACCTCTTCAAAGGCGCCGGCAGTTGCAAGGCTTCCTCGGACGTTGCGTAGGTGAATCATAAAAATCTTGCCTTTACGACCATAGTTGTTGATCTCGTCGAGAACGAGAGGGGTGCTACCCGCTTCACCTCTGGTGCCGCAGCAGTAGAGGTATCCAACATTTCTGCTGGGGAAGGCGTCAATCACGCGATGGAATCCCAGGCTTCCCAATGGTGTATCGGGATTGGGCGTGTCGGAGGGATGGATGGCGAGCTTTATATCATTATCTTCAGCGATGGGAACGAGATGTCCGTAGACCTCGCAGAAGCGTTTCCACCACTCTTCGAGTTCCTCAAAGTTTGGTGTTTCGGGAGGATTCACCGTCAACCCACGGCTTTCTCCACGCGATAGGTAACCGCCACGATGCTCCGAATTGTAACGGGTCATTATTTCGTTGAAGGTATCGCCCCAGAATCGCTGCCTTGCGATAGGAACGCCTGCTTCCGCGAAAACCTTTAAGGCATTGCAGGTGTTTTCCAGCTCTTTTTCTGCGCCCGGCAGCCCTTTCATAAATGTCTCGGTGATGTCGGGTAGGGTCACGCGGTTGATGTCAAGTCCCCAAGAACGAATTCGCTTTCTGATTTTGATAACTTCATCCAGATCTGGATAGCCTTGTTCTGTGACGCCGGGGAAAGAATTGCCACCACCGAAGTCGATGCAATCTGCGCCTAATTGTGTAACCTGCTTCAGATAACTGTCCGAGAGACCTCCGTCCCAGACGGATATTTTCATCATTGTTTTTGCCTCCAATTTATGAAATGTAAAACAGAAGTGATACCTATGAACGAATGAATTCCTGAACGCTTGACTTCCAATACAGCGACACCCCAGTTATATTTCGCCGCGGTCTACCCTCAATCCCATGCACACATTGGGGATATCGACGTATTCAGGGATGTCTGTTTCTCTGTGGTAATTTGGATCAACGTAAGGGAATGAACCCAGATTTGCCACCGCTATCGGATAGCCCGCGTTGATGTAAGAGCCGTCATCATCGCCTGGGGATTGTCGCTGAAACTTTTCTTGTATTAATCCGATGTCGTAAATTTTGTTCACATCAGCCATCAGATCGGCAAAACGCTCACCTTCAGGTTTCGTGTAGAGGGTTACGTTTGTCCGGCGTCCCGCATCAATATCCGTCTGCGACTTGCCTCCTAGAGAATCCAGATTGAAGATAGCAACCAGGTTATCTCCTCGCGCTTTCGCGTTTTGCGCCGCTGTCACACTGGTCCATGGCTTATGTTCTTCATTACAGAACAGAAACCAGATGGACCGTTGAGAAGGGTAATCTTTCAGAACACGTGCTATTTCCATCGTTCCCACCGTACCAGCGGCGTTGTCATAAGCCCCAGGGGAATCCACCCAGCTTTGGGAATCCTTATGCGAAAGGAACAGGATAATCTCTTCGGGATAAACGGAGCCCTGCTTTTTCGCATAAAGGTTGTAGGCGGTATACCAGAGTGCATCAGAAGCCGGCGAAGCGTATTGGTGTGCTTTTGGCTTAGATGTATCGCACCCAAATGGTTGGACTTGAACACCTTCCTTCTCCACCGGATATCCCCACGATTCTAGGTTTCGTTGGATAAAATCGTCGGCTTCATACAAAGTGTTCGTAGCGTGACCGGGGATAGTATAATTCAACTTCCGATAGGGCAGGGGTGTTTTCGACAGATAGAACAGATTGCGCCTTAACTGCTCTGGGTCAACTTGCTTGATCCGGTCTGGAGTAATGTCTCGTGCCATGCTGGTGCTTCCTTTCTATACGCGCTAGCGCGACCACTCTATTTTAGGCGATCACTAAATAAATTGAAAGGAAAAAATCAACTTTCTCAGAAACCAGGGGCGGTATCGCTTTGCTGTATTCATTGTGATATAATAAGCGAAGTTTGGGAAGATAATCTTGGGAAGACGTGGAGGCTGGTGAGATCCAGGAAAGAACAAACCGTGAAAGTGAAAGGAAAAATCTCTCAAGATAACAGAGCCCATAGCTACTGCCCCAAGTGCTGGAGTGAATGCATCCAACCTTATGCAAGTGAGGGTAGGGAATACTATCGATGTGAACGTTGCGGGTATGATGACAGTCGCCTCATCATGCTCTATCCGCAAATGCGTTACCGTATTTTACCCGACGGTGAATTGTTGCATTATTCTGTTGGGGCAGTCATCGAATGGGAGCGGAAGATTCTCTTATTTCACCGAAGATTGTTCCCATTCTACTATACAATCGTTGCCGGGCATTGGGACTTGGACGATGAGACGCCGGAAACCGCCGTTGCACGCGAGATAGCAGAGGAAGCGGGAATTGAGATCCGGCCTGACAAGCCGGTATTTGTGGAGACCTTAGAAGAGCCGTGTCGTCGCGGCGCGGATTTCCACGAATGGCGATTATACCGGGCGACGGTAGATCAGAATACAGCGACGCTATCCGACGAAGCGGATATTATCGGGTGGTACGCCCCTGATGAGATAAGGGAACTTGATCTAACCATTCCGACCGAATATTTTCTAAAAAAGCTAGGAATTATCTGATGGGGTGTATCTGTCAAAGTTCACCGATGCAGAACACGGTATTCTTTGCTTCCAGGCTAACAATTTCCGAATAGTGATAGACTTGAGTAACTTCTACCCCATCTTCAATAATTGGGGTGGGCCGTTCGATAACGAAGTCAGCGAAGTGCGGAGCATTGAAGGCGACATAAGCGAGGCTGAACCCCTCAATCTGTGGCTCGTATCGCTTTGACAGGTCTGGAAATAGGACAATTCCTGTATCGACTTGGTAGATGTCCGCTTTTTCATCTATATTCATCGTTTTAACCGGACACTCGATAATTGCCCGCTGATTTGTATCGGCATCCCATATCTCTGTGTGTGTTACGATGGGCAAGGATTTTCGCGTTGCCTCAAAAATCGCTGCGTTGCTATCAAGGACTTGTACTGGCGATGCCGCTTGCAGGTCAAACAGAGGTCCCGCCCAATAATCCTTCGCTGGTCTGTACTCAACGTAGTTATCGTTGCGGTAGGCATGTCTTCTGAATACCGCGATGTACTCTTCACTAAAAACGGGTAAGAAGTCGTAGTTTGGATTGATGAAAAGATCTTTCTCCGCAAAGGTGTGTTCACTCTTACACGAACCACATTGGTAATAGTCGTTGAAGCTTCCATCTGTATCGTCTATCAAGCGGCATCGGGATTCAACCCAAAAGCGGGGTGCGTTTCCGTTGCCGACAGAATTGATAAAAGAGAGTCCATAGTCAAGGCAGTTCATTGATATATCCTTTCGGTGCAGTTGGGGTATAAGAGTCTCTTTTCACTGCATCAACTACCATAGTATAGCACCTTTAATGCAAAAATTCCGTTCTTTTTCCTTCACCTGCACCATCAACTGGAATCTTGGAGAGAATCCGAATCCAACTGTGGCAAAGATCAATTGAGCGGTTGAAGACCTCGCGACCGAATGAAATGAACAAGGGTGGATCGACTCACATCAGTAATCTTTGAATGTTGAACTTTAACTTATCGAAAAAACGCTCACCCCACCCGACTCGTCACCAACAGCAATATGCTGGTCATTCGGTGACCAAACGAGACTTGTGACCCCCGCTGTCAGAGCGACTTCATGAACCGCCAGAGAGCGGGAGCTGCCTCGCAATTGCCAGACGTAGACCAGACCGTCGGCGCCGCCTGAAGCCAGCAGTTTTCCGCGATGTTGAAAACACACAACGCTGAGAAAATCCTGATGCCCGGAAAGCATAATGGGGCTGGTACTAGCCGGTCCGCGACCGGAACAATCCCACACCACAACTTCCTGACCGCCTCCCGTAGCTAGGTATCGACTCGTGGCATCCCACGAGAGTTCTCGCACTTTCGTCGGATAGCCAGACATTTGCAAGTCGTCACCGGTAGACATAATCCAGAAGTGTACGGTCGAATCTTGATCTCCGGTGGCGATGTATTTGCCGTCAGGGCTCCACGCAATCACCAGTGATGA
>JAGWBT010000219.1:0-331 GCA_021295755.1 Candidatus Poribacteria bacterium | reverse complement strand
TCCCATCTTGTCCTGCGCTTGCAAGCACCTTGCTGTCTGGACGCCACGCGATTGACATTGTGCCGAATTCATGCCCTTCGAAGGCATGGATAACCGCTCGACGACGACCTTCAAAAATTGTCACCGGACCGAGAACCGACGCGGCAGCGATGTATCTCCCATCAGGTGACCACGCCAGATCAATGACGTGGTCGCTGATGGTTGCGTCCCAATTTTCGCGCAGTTGAGAGGGCTGGACAGAGCGGTTGTTCAGGTTGTTCAAGCGAGACATGCTTCAAATCCTTCAGTCAATTCGGCCCGGTCGAGGTTGCGCCCGATGAAGATGAGGCTA
>JAGWBT010000218.1:12661-15113 GCA_021295755.1 Candidatus Poribacteria bacterium | reverse complement strand
CGTGAGGAGATCCGAGTCATGAGACTGGTTGGGGCAACCTACTGGTACATCCGTGTCCCACTTATCGCCCAAGGGGTGTTTCTAGGATTGATTGGGAGTTTATCTGGAGTCGTTAGTTTTTACACGCTGTTTCGCATATTCGTGCCGCGAATTAGTCAGATACAGTTCATTCCTTTGGATCAAATCAGTCTGATTATACTCGGAGGCGTTCTGCTCGGCTTACTCGGCAGCGTCTCACCGATACGGAGATATGTGAACGTGTAGGACGACACTACGTAGGTTGGGTTGAACGGTTAAACGTCAATCCTTATTTTTTCATCGGGCAGTCGCCTTTTCATTCAAAAGTGTATTTCATAAACCGTTACTGCACAAAAGCCGAAATCGCTGAACGCGGCGCGGTCGCAAGATTCTTCTATGGAAGGGGGAATCGGTCATGAATCAAAAGAACCTTTGGATCGCACTTATCACCCTTATCGTCGCTATCTTCGTATTCGCACAGGTCTATATCCTGTTTGCCGTCACGCAGACAAATAACCGACTGGTGCAGCTCGAAGA
Source organism: Candidatus Poribacteria bacterium (assembly GCA_021295755.1). Taxonomy (NCBI): domain Bacteria; phylum Candidatus Poribacteria; species Candidatus Poribacteria bacterium. Next base: position 14,558 of record JAGWBT010000218.1, on the reverse strand, counting down.
TCGCATCGACAAGCGATTCACAGAACTAGAAACTCGCATCGACAAGCGACTCACAGAACTAGAAACTCGCATCGACAAGCGTTTTGTTGAAGTGAATCAGCAAATCACAGGCTTGCGCTCGGATATGAATCAGCGGCTCTCTGATATGGATGCCAACATCAGGCAACTCAACCAGAACTACAGTAACCACCTCGCACATCACATAGATGGGGTGGGAAAAGAGTAAAGGGAGGGATAGGAGGAGGGCACCATGAAAAAATATAATGATTCGCCACGCGCTCAGGCGAACAGGGCGATGAGCGGAAATCCTTACAAGCCAAGACGGAGGAAATCCCCGCGATCAGAAACGGCTCCTAAGAATCGACCTAACAGCAGGCGGAACAGTAAAAATGACCGCAAGCGAGAGTATGGACAAGACCTCCAATCCGATCGCTGGAAAGAGAAACGCGACAGAATCATCAAGAAAGCGGGGGGTAAATGTCGGTTTTGCGGAAAGCCCGCAAAGCACGTCCATCATGAAACCTATAAACTTAGCCGACTACATCAGACTAGGAAGAACTTAAATGGCTAAATATCGAGTCGGAGTCATCGGTTGCGGAAGGAAGGGTGGGTCGCACGCGCGGGCGTACGCGCTTAATCCCTTGACCGAAGTTGTTGCATTTGCTGATACCGATCCCGAAAACTTAGGATTGTACTGTGAATACTACGGCGTCCCAGGGTACAGCGATTATCGGGAGATGCTCGAGAAGGAAGGGATTGATATCGCTGCACCTATCCTGCCGGTTCGACCAAACCCGGAGGTCGTCATTGGGTGTGCTGAGGCGGGTGTGCGGGCAATCCTCTGCGAAAAGCCCATTGCGGCAACGCTCGCAGATGCAGATCGGATGGTGGCAGCCTGCCAATCGCGAGGAATCAAGTTGGGGGCTGGCGACCTAGACCGGAACCTACCACCGTACTGGAAAGCCCTTGAAATCATTGAGTCAGGTGAGCTTGGTGAAGTCAAAAGCATCAACTTCACAGGCGGGAGCGGCACAGAGATGTCGGGCGGTGGCTGTCAGCTTTTTAGTCTGATGCGTATGTTTGCCGGAGACGCCGATGTTGCGTGGGTGATTGGCTGGGTTGCCGATGATCCAGAGAGCGATCATGACCAAGGCGTGGCGGGCTATCTGCGGTTCACCAACGGTATTGAAGCCTTCATGCACCGCGAAACCGATGCGAGAGGACGTGGATTTGAGGTGTCGTGCACCCGAGGTGTATTCCGCAGCAATAATAGTTTGCTCAGCCTGTGGAAAGCAGACGACGTTGTTGATCCATTGATGGGGGCACCACTCAAAAAGGTGGAGGGCGTGTTTCCCGAAACCAGCGTTTACATGCGGACGGTTGGAGATGGCCCGGAGACCGAAACATCGCGAGCGTCCAGTCCATCGTTGACGCGCTTGAAAAGAACATTGAGCCGAGAGGCAGCGGCGACAACGGGCGTAAGGTGCTAGAAATCGCTATTGCGCTGCGGGAATCGCATCGACGCGGACACGTTCCAGTGAGGCTTCCCCTTGAAGACCGCAGCCTCAGACTTTTCCCGAAAAGTTCGCGGATGGATAACAAAAAACCTCAGATGGGCAGAGAAACCTACATGCCCCAGATTCAAGGAAAGAAGCAAGCGTAGACGCCTTCCGCCCCGTCAAAATAATCCAGCCCTGTGCATTGTGCATGGGGCTTTTTTGTTTCGCAGAGTGTTGAAAATCAGCCCTTATCTGCGTGGGATTATGCTATAATTATGGTGAATTCAAGAAATAAATAGAGACCTTCGCCCCTCGGTTTCGATCCCGATTTATCGGGGCCGGTAAGTGCGGTTTCCTAACCGCACCGCATTCAATTCAACCCGGTAGGTGCGGTTTCC
>JAGWBT010000218.1:0-12568 GCA_021295755.1 Candidatus Poribacteria bacterium | reverse complement strand
CTCAATGAGGAAAATCCATGAAAAAACAACTTCTCCGTTTCACCTTTCACGCAATAATAATCTATCTCACCTAATGAACCAACATAAACTCAAGGAGAACCCAATGCCAGACTATCAACCACTAAATCTCTCATCACTCTGCAACGTTGGCGCAGAAATTCTCGGTGAAAACGCAACTCCCGCAATCGGTGCGCAAACCTTCCACGGCCTGCCCTTCCAAATCAGTGAGAACGGGGACTGTTTTCTCGGTTTCGGGGACGAACTTAACACAGAACCTGCTACCATACCACTCAACGCGGGGCCGAAACGGATCATCGTCGTGCATCGGCTACTCGAATCGAAAATCTTTGAAGGTGATCCCGTCGGGCGTTTGGTTGCGAACTACATTTTCCACTATGCAAACGGTGAAACGGTCACGGCGCCGATACGAGAACGGTTCGAGATCGCTGTCGTCCCGCCGGGTTGGGGGCAGCTGCCTTTTCTCGCATGGCCAGATCAGCAAGAAATTGGAGCGCTGCGGGCAACCGGCAGACCGAAGCCACGCAGGCGGGACCGTCGGACTACTATCTGTGGGTCTGGGAAAATCCGAACCCGTCGGAGACGCTGGAATCCCTGCAAATTGTCCCAGAGGGACCGACGTTTATCCTCGCTGCCGTTACGTTGGGGAACCTCGATGAAGATCCTATCCCTAGAAAAGCGATCCGCGATGTCATGATTACTTTGCCACAGGAGGAAGATGCGGCGAAGCCTTTCCGCATGGAGGTAGAGGTTGACCGCGGTGTGGCGACCTATCCCTATCCGCTGCCGGAGAAGTCTGCGGACGAATTTCTTGATGACGAACGGAAAGGCTGGGGCGAAACACAGAATAACAGTAGCAGTCCCGCCCATGTCGAAGTGACAGCGACCCCATCGGCGACAATGAAGGTCAAGAATCACGACGAAACGTTAGGCGCGGTAAAATGGGGAGAGCTTGAGGAGAAAGGGAAGATCGCACCAAACGAGCGGGTGCAGGTCGAAATCGTTGACAGCGGCAGAAACTGGGTACACACAACGGTAGTCGATGATGAAACCAATCAGCCGATTCCGTGCCGTATCCACTTCCGTTCCCCAAAAGGGATACCTTACGCGCCGCACGGACACCACGCACACGTCAACTCAAACAACGGCACTTGGCATATTGATGTCGGTGGAGATGTGCGGTTGGGACAGATCTCCTACGCCTACACCGACGGAACGTGCCAAGGCTGGCTGCCGCGTGGCGAGGTCATCGTTGATGTTGCAAGAGGCTACGAATATGAGCCGTTACGGACAAAGGTTGAGATTCAGCCGGGTCAACGCGAACTGACGCTGCGGCTCAAGCGTTGGTGCAACATGAACGCCGAGAGGTACTTCAGCGGGGACACCCATGTCCATTTCCTTTCAACGCAAGGCTCCCACACGGAGGCGCAAGGCGAAGACCTGAACGTTGTCAACCTGCTGCTCTCTCAATGGGGACACCTCTTCACCAACACAGAGGAGTTCATTGGCCGTCCGACTGTCTCCGACGATGGTCGCAGTATCGTCTACGCCACGCAGGAAAATCGTCAACATCTGCTTGGGCATCTCACGCTGCTCGGCTTAAAAGAGCAGGTGAGTCCATGGTGTTCTGATGGTCCCGGTGAAGCAGAACTCGGTGGTAACATGGAGACGACACTCTCGCATTGGGCGGATGCCTGCCACGCACAGGGCGGCACCGTTGTCTTGCCCCACATCCCGAACCCCAACTGTGAACCAGCGACATTGATTGCCACCAATCGTGTAGATGCAGTCGAGTACCTGACCGAAGCGATGTACGGTCACATCGAGTATTACCGCTATCTCAACTGCGGTTACAAACTGCCTTTGGTCGGTGGAACAGACAAGATGACCAGTGACGTGCCTGTCGGTGTATATCGCACGTATGTCCACATCCCCGACGATCAGGAATTCAACTACGATAACTGGTGTAAGTATCTCCGCGCCGGAAACACTTTCCTCAGCGGTGGTCCCATCATTCGCTTGACGGTTGATGGACAACCTATCGGGAGTACAATCAACCTGCCGGGCAACGGCGGTACGGGAATCCATATTCCCCATTCACACGTTAGAAATTGTTCAGGCGGGGAGGGTTGTCGCCTCGACAGCGGAGAATAATGGCGCACGTAGATTGCATCTGAAAACAACGCTGCCCGTTAATCAGCACTCGTGGATTGCAGCCCGCTGTGGCGGTCCCGGCTACACCCAAGCGGTTCCGCATCTCGACGGTTGGGGGCGTGGCATCATCGCTCACACCTCCCCGGTCTACATTGCCGAGTGGTGGATGTTCGATTCGGAAACCGCAAACTATATGCTGACACTCATTGAGGGCGGATTGTCGTATATTCGTAAGACTGCCCGCCACCACCATCCGGGCACGGTAACACACCATCACGGAGAGGAGGACCATCAGGCTTTCCTTGAGCGTCCCTTCATGGAGGCACAGGAAGCCATCCACCGACGGATGCATCAGCTAGGAATTCCACATTAGGTGTGTCTGAAATGTGGTGCGTGAAGATAGGAGAAAGGGCTGCCACACACTTCTGCTATGCTTCCACCCATATCCCTCAATCTGTGTTGACAATTCCAACTTTATTCAGTATACTTTTCTTAATCTGAATTTCCCTCAGGACGATTTCATCCAACCACAATTGCGGATCGGGTCAAAGATGGCGAAAAAAAGGAAGAATCGACACCTCAACATTGCGCGTAAACGCGCAAAACGCCAACAAAATCAGAAATCCAAACGCAAGCAGTTGGCTATTCAGAAGCAGCGGGCATTACAAGCGGCAAAGTCTGATGAAGAACAACTACAGGACAAAATTGTGAATAGCAGGCTATTGCTTGATGAGCCTGAATTTGAAAATATCACGTTTGATCAAGATCTGTTACGGCAGAAAACGACGGATGCCTTTGAAGCCGGCTCGTTCACCGCTGAAGCCGAAGGCGGCGAGGAGACAACGCCAGAGGGTGAGGAAGGTCCTGAAAGTATTAGTGATGCCTTTCGTTTTGAGGTGCTGCGCCACCTGATTACGGTGGAATTTATTAACAGTGTGTCGTATGCACTCAAGGCGTGCGAAACGCGCCTCAGACGGATGGGAAATCGAGACAAGGCGGACATAGCGTTCGTTGCGAGATCGCTTTTTGAGTACGCTGATCCAGAGACGCTCGCGTTTCATCCTCTTGTCTTCAATATCTGTGCTCGCACACTCAGGCAGATGTTGGCAGACCCTCAGCCGGAACCTGACGCTATCACGGGTGTACTCTCCGACGTGTTTGAGGAGAGTCAGTCGGCGGAAACCGAGGATCAACCGGAAACACCCAGAAATTCTACCGAAGATGAAGAAGATGTTGATTCGGCAAGTGAACCGGTCTTGATCCTTGAACCAGAAGAAGATCGAACGACTGAGCCCGAAACTGCTGCTCCCGCTCCCGAGGTTTTACCGGAAACACTGAAGGCTAAAGCGCTATACCAAAACGCCGATGGTCTGGAAATTCGGAACACGATTGAGTTTGGAAATGGGTATCGGATCGTTCAGACTACTGACTCGCAGGTAGAATTCGCTCATACAGATGGGCAGCGTTATATCACACTCACGCCGAATCGGCTGCTGCTGCAGTGTCCCTCAAAAGAACTATTGGACGTCGCAATGGGAGAGGTCGAGGCGCTGTGCAATGATGCGCTGTTCTATTTGGCAAGAACAGTTGACGATGCCTAAAAGAAAAACAGTTTCCCTGTGGTAGGTCTATTTTCCTTTCGTAGTCACAGGTTGTCTAACCTGTGATCCTAGCGTATGAAGATGTCGAGATGTGAATATAGACTTATAGGTTGATCAATTCCCGTAGGTTGGGGCGCCATGTGCATAGCAATGCTGAATTGGTGATACCAAAATGTCAACCCGCTCTAGTTTTTGACATCCGTCGGTTTTCTTTAAAACTAAAGAACCCTACTTTCGCTCCAGCGGAGCACAATGTGGATAACAATGAACCAATGAACGAATGAACCAACACAGCCCCAGCGGGGCGACATGTGTATAGAATAGGACTTACGCATTTCCTCTTAAAGTCCCCCTGAACCCCTCTGATAAGAGGGTAAAGACAAGGGAGAAGATCCCCTAACCCCCCTAGCCCCCCTTATCAGGGGGTTTAGGGGGTTAGATGCAACCAAATAACGACTTTTCAGCAAAATATGCCAATTTTCTGTTCAATTTGCGTAAGTCCTGTAAAACAAACAAATCAACCTACTTTTGGGGTAAGCAACCGTTTAGGTAGCTTAGACTAAAACAATTCGTTAAAAGGAGGTGATACCGTGGCACGATCAAAAGTTGGACAGGTACGACGACGCACACAAATTCGACATCGCCAAAAACGCCGTCTCAAGAGACAGAAGTTAGCCGTGAAACAAGCGCGCTAGAAACCGTAATACCAAAAATAACGGTACGGGACAACTATGGACAAACGAATTGACAAAAAGGGAGGAGGATGAGCATCTAAGAGAATAATCTACAATTCTTCCTCCCTACTGTTTTGCACCTGTTTTAGCCGTGCATCGATTGGCGACCGAAATCTGTAGTATCCTCCCTTTTTATTTTACTTCTCTCCCCTTAAAAAAAGACCATTTAAGGTCGCTGTAGAGTCAGAACCGAACTGTCAAAGCTATATCTCCCCTTGATGGAGCTTGAGAATGTCTAAGATCGACCCGATTACGCGCGAAATTATGCAAAACGCCCTGGCGTCGGCTGCCGACGAAATGGCGATGGCATTATACCGCACCGCCTATTCAACCATTGTTCGCGACTGCCTCGACTACTCAACCTCCCTTTGTAACGCCGACGGCGAAATGATTGCACAGGGCGTAACCATTCCCCTCCACCTCGGCTCTGTTCCCTTCGCGATGGAAACGCTGTTTAAGAAATTCGACGGCGATATGCAGCCCGGCGACGTCTTTATCCTCAACGATCCCTTCGATGGTGGGATGCACATCCCGGATATCTTCATCGTTAAACCCATCTTTTGGGAGGATGAACGTATCGGATTTGCCGTCAGCACCGCCCACCACTTGGATTTGGGCGGACGTTTGCCCGGCAGCTCCGCCTGTGATAACACCGAAATCTTCCAAGATGGCTTCCGCATCCCGTGGTTAAAACTGTATCATGCCGGCGAACCCGATGCAGCAATCTTCACACTGCTCCGTGCGAATGTCCGTGTGCCGCAGATGGCTATCGGAGACTTGCGAGCACAACTGGCAGCCTGTCATATCGGTGAGCGCGCGGTGCACACACTGATTCAACGCTACGGACTGGAGACCTTTACCTCCTGTGCCAATTCACTCATCGACTATACCGAGCGGTTGGTCCGCGCAGAGATCGCCTCATGGCCCAACGGCAGCCATACCTTCACAGACTACATGGACAGCGATGGCGTCGGGGGACCGCCTGTCCGCCTGACAGTGACAATGACAGTGGAGGGCGATACCCTTACCGCTGATTTTACCGGCACAAACCCACAGGTCCGGGGGGCCATCAACAACACCCTCTCCTTTACCGCATCAGTAGTCGCGCTGTGCGTCCGATCGGTGATACGGGAGGATATTCCGAACACAGCGGGTATGTTCAAACCGCTGAAAATTATTGCGCCGGCGGGGACAGTGGTTCACGGTGTCATGCCGGCTGCGTCCTCAATGCGCGGCATCACCGGATTCAGGTTGGTGGACACCATCTTCGGCGCATTAGCAGGCTTACTGCCAGACCAAGTGTTAGCCGCCGGCGAAGGAGGCAATTCCCTCGTAATAATTGGCGGACAACGGGAGGATCGGACGCCGTATGTCTACTACGAACTGATGTCGGGGACATGGGGAGCGCGTCCCGACCGCGATGGGATCGACGGACTGTGCAACCCCGCCAACGTTGCCAGCAATATCCCGATCGAGCAAGCGGAATCCGAATATCCGGTACATATTGAACGCTACGGATATGTTCCGGATAGCGGCGGTGCGGGCAAATTCCGCGGTGGCCTTGGGCTTGAACGCGAATGGCGACTACTTTCCGGTGAAGCACACCTCGCCATCCGTTCTGACCGTAGAGACCATCTACCCTATGGTCTCTACGGCGGGAAGCCGGGCAGAGGTTCGATTAATGTCCTCCATCACGACGACGGTGAGGAGGAGGTACTGCAGACCATGATATCCACATCTATGGAAGCGGACGAGCGGATCTATCACCGTCAGGCAGGGGGAGGTGGATGGGGCGACCCGCTGCTGCGTCCGCCGGCTGATGTGGTACGCGATGTCAAGAACGGCAAGGTCTCACTTCAAGCAGCACGGGAAGCGTATGGCGTGGTCCTCGACGAGGTATCGCTGGCAGTGGACAAAGCCGCCACCACAGCGCTTCGCGGACAAACATACGCAGATAAACGGAAAGCAGCGCCATGATAGAGTTCTACAGCCCCCGATGTGTGCACAGTTTAATCGTAGGGGTCGGGTTTACCCGCCCTCTGCGGCTTCGCTACTGAAACCCAACAATGTACTGCTATCCGTTTCTTCTCACGCATTGCGTTTCACAAATTATTCACGATTTCACGTGGAATTGGGGAAATTTTCTCATACGCTCACCCCAAATCCATATATCGTAGGTTGGGTTGAATGACAGTGAAACCCAACACTTTCAATACACAGAAATACAAGAATCCGCGAAATCCGTGTCATCTACGATAATCCGCTATTCAAACAATAAAAGTTTCCGGCAACGAACCGTCCAAGCTTTTGAGTAACAAATGATGAGGAACTTTATGAAAAACAAATTATCTCGACGGCAATTTCTACGCGCTGGTGCGATCGGAACCGTATCTGCAGCTGTCAGTCTCGGATTTTTAGGGTGTAGCCGGGCGTTGATTCAAAAGGTGCCGGGCTTTAGACCTGATCCTTTCCTGTTCGCGCCGAGTGCAAACCAACTCCTTGACCTCCCCGAAGGGTTTATTGCCCACGCGTTTTCTAGAACAGGCGAACAGATGGACGATGGACTTTGGGTGCCGGGCGGACACGATGGCATGGCAGCATTTCCGGGACCTAACGGCAAAACTCTCCTCGTCCGAAATCACGAATTGCAGGCTACTGCCAAAACTGTTGGACCCTTTGGATGGAATAACGAAAAGATTGAACCTGCTGCTATTGACAAATTTTATGACGCTGGATCCGGTGAACTACCGTGTCTCGGTGGGACGACGACGCTGGTCTATGACACGCAAACACAGACATTGGAGAAACATTTCCTAAGTCTGACGGGAACGATCCGGAATTGTGCGGGCGGTCTCACGCCTTGGAATACGTGGATTACTTGTGAAGAAACCATTCAGAAGGCAGAGGAAACGTACGAGGTGGAGCACGGGTACAATTTTGAGGTGCCGGCTTCTGCTGACATAGAATTAGCCGACCCGATTCCGTTGAAAGCGATGGGGCGCTTCAATCATGAAGCGGTCGCTGTCGATCCCAAAAGTGGGATTGTCTATCAAACCGAAGACAGATCGGATGGTTTAATCTATCGGTTTATCCCGGAGAAGCCGGGTGAACTCGCCGCTGGTGGCAAACTTCAGGCATTGAAAATTCGCGACATCAAGAGTGTAGACACCCGAAACTGGCGAAACAGGAGGCAACAAGTTTTCCGGTGGACATATAGTCCGATGCCGGTGGGAGAAACACTTGACGTTGAATGGGTAGATATTGAGAACGTGGAATCACCGGATGATGACCTCCGCGTACAAGGTACTGAAGGTAAAGGTGCGGCGAAGTTCGCTCGGGGCGAAGGGATATGGTACGGTGGTGACTCCGACAGGGGGGAATTCTATATCGCCTGCACAAATGGCGGTATAAAACGCAAAGGACAGATCTGGAAATACATGCCAAGTCCCTATGAAGGCACAAGCCGTGAGGAGCAACAACCCGGCACGCTTCAACTCTTTATTGAGCCGAACGACAGCAATCTCATGGAGAATGCTGATAATGTGACGGTCACACCTTGGGGGGATTTAATCATCTGTGAGGATGGCCCAAACGAGGAATTCCTAATTGGCGTAACACCCGAAGGAAACCTCTACCGGTTTGCTCGAAACGCTGGCAATCTATCAGAATTCGCGGGTGCGACATTCTCACCGGATGGCACAACGCTTTTTGTGAATATCCAGAGTCCTGGGATTACGCTGGCAATCACCGGTCCTTGGCATGAAATTCGACAACGCGCTGATATGTTCTGGCAAAAACCTAACAGTATGACATCAACGAGCACGTCGCTTGGCAGCTAACAATCCAGTATTGGGAAATCCCTTTTTACTTACACCGATAGTGATTCCTTTTTTGACCTTCAACCTAACTTGCCCTATACATCTATTTCCCGCTGACGTTTTCATCTGGCGTGGCGCATAAGTCCCAATCTTAAAGGTAGGGGTTATGAAGTAAGGGGAATCCCTCATTCCCTCCTTGCTACCTTCCAATTTCCATCCTTCCAGCCTGTATTCTTGACAAATATTTGCGTACCCAACTGTTAAAATATTATAGGATTTACGCAGTTGGTTCAGCGGTTCATTTAGCCCCAGCGGGGCGACATGTTTATAGCACAAGGATAAGCAAATATCCTAAAGCCCCAGCGGGGCGACATGTGTATTTGAAGGGTGGAACGTAAGAAGAATGAGCGAACCAACCAATTAATGAACCAATGAACTCTTGAACAATGCGGAAACGACTTTCTCGCTAACTGGCACCAAAGGTTAATATCGGAGAATTATGGTGAATTAGAGAAATAAGTGGACATTTACCAATAACTCCGACCTTCGTGAAGTTTCCAAAGTCCCCCTGATAACGGTTTCCCCCTTGATAAGGGGGGCTAGGGGGGTTGGGGGATTTAGGGGGTTAGCTGTGCATTGGGAGTGTCTAAGTAATTCTAAAATATACCATAAATAACCCTAAATCGGTGACAATAAAATGTCGACACACCCTAGCAACTTGCGTTATCATATTAGAATTAGTCAACAATAGCGAGGGAAAAAAATGAGCCAACGAATTGCTATTGTCACCGGCGGGGCAAGTGGCATCGGTAAAGCCATCGCCGAAGGGCTTGCGAATGGTGGAGATCGAGTGGTCGTTGCTGATCTGAACGAGGCAGCAGGAAAGGAGTTTGCGGACACGATCGGTGGCCATTTCGTGAGGATGGATCTTTCGCAGCGGGCAGACTGCGAACGCCTTGTAGACGAGACACTATCTCACTACGGTGGGGTTCACATTCTGATCAATAACGCAGGTTTCCAGCATATTGATCCGATTGAGGTCTTTCCCGAAGACACGTGGGACAAAATGTTGGGGGTGATGCTCACCGCACCTTTCTTACTGACCAAATACGTCTGGGGTTCGATGAAAACTCGTGAATGGGGTCGGATCGTCAACATCTCCTCCATTCACGGACGGGTCGCTTCGCCTTTCAAGAGTGCCTACATAACAGCCAAACACGGTCTCATCGGCTTCACGCGGACAGCAGCACTGGAGGGCGGCGAACACGGTATCACCGTCAACGCCATCTGTCCGGCGTATGTCCGCACACCGCTGGTTGAGAGCCAAATTGCCGATCAAGCGCGGACACGCGGAATTTCGATGGAGGCGGTCGTCGAACAGGTCATGCTAGAACCCGCTGCCGTCAAGCGACTCATCACGCCGGAGGAGGTTGCCGCGCTTGTCGTTTACCTCTGCTCTGATATTGCCGGCGCTATCACCGGCGCGGACTGGGCGATAGATTTGGGCTGGACTGCGAGATAGGGGAGGTACAGATGGGACTGTTATTGACGGGACGACAGCCCCACCTTTCCGTGCGGACGTGGCGATTAAAGATGGCAGAATCCTCGGGGTTGGGACAATCGAAAAACAGGCGGGTATCCCGTGTATAGACGCCCAAGGTCTCTTTGTCGCGCCCGGCTTCATTGATATCCACAGTCACTCTGATTTTACGCTAATCCTCGATCCACGGGCGATGAGTTCAATAACCCAAGGTGTAACCCTTGAGATTGTCGGCAACTGCGGTCACGGATGCGCGCCTATCGGCGATCCAGAGTTGGCGAAGATGAACATCTACGGACACCAAGAGGGGCATGAAATCGGTTGGCGCACGATGGCTGAATATCTCGACGCGCTCGAAGCGGGAAAGCCGGCGGTCAACGTCGCATCCCTCGTCCCTAACGGCAACCTGCGCCTCGCTGTCGCCGGACTGGTAGATCGTCCTTCAACCCCCAATGAACTTAGGCAGATGAAAAGCCTGTTGGCACAAAGCCTAGAGGAAGGGGCGTTCGGTTTCTCCACAGGGCTTGAATACGGACCCGAAAGAGATTGTACGGAAGCGGAGATCATCGAACTCTGTCGCGTGGCATCTGACGCCGACGGATTCTATGCGACCCACACCCGCAATCGGGACGGAGAAGCGCAGGAAACCATCGCGGAGGCAATCCGAACCGGGGCGACATCAAACCTCCCTCTGCAGATCTCCCATATCTCCGTCGTCTCGCGGCTCGCTGAAGATGGGCGATGGGCAATCGAAGACGCGCTCAGGCAGGTTGACGAAGCACAGGATCGCGGGTTCGATGTCGGTTTTGATATGCACACACGACTGTTCGGAACGACCAATCTGAGCGCTGCCCTGCCGCCGTGGGCGCTGGACGATCAGCTGCCGTCCGCCGAGAGCTGAAAACCTATCCCAGTATCATCACCGCACTGGCGCGAGGCGATTGGAACAACATTGTCCTCTTTGAGGGCAAGGCGCACCCCGAATTCTCTCGCAGGAGCATCGCTGAAATCAGCGAATTGATGGGTGTTGATCCGTTTGACGCTATCTACAACCTCCTCCTCTCTGAAATTGACGACCTCCACAGCCTGATGATTCTTGCCTTCACCTATCGGGAAGAGGATATCCGCATTGCCTTTGAGCATCCCAATTGTATGGTCGGTTCCGACGCCACCGCCTTAGCGACCGACGGACCTTTAGCAGGCACATCGTTCCACGGGGCGTACACATGGGCGTCTTGGTTCTACCGGCACTTTGTGCGGGATAAAAAGACGCTCAGTCCACAGGAGGCTATCCGCCGGATCACATCGCTACCAGCCAGCCGACTCGGTTTGACCGATCGGGGCGTCCTTCGGATGGGAGCGTGCGCGGATGTGGCAATTTTCGATCCAGAGACCTTCGCGGATCAGGGCACCACCTTTGAACCGAACCAAACCGCCGTCGGTATGCAGCATGTCATCGTCAATGGAAAAGTAGTGCTGAAAGATGGGGAATTGACCGGGGAACGTAGTGGAGAGGTCCTCCGACGAACATAGGATAATTTATGGTGAATTAGATAAATAAGTAAACATTTACCAATAACTCCGACCTTCGCGAAGTTTCCAAAGTCCCCCTGATAACGGTTTCCCCCTTGATAAGGGGGGCTAGGGGGGGGCTAGGGGGGTTGGGGGATTTAGGGGGTTGGCTGTGAATTGGGAGTGTCTAAGTAATTCTAAAATTTACCATAGTTGATAGTAGTAGGCATGAGGTATGTCCTCCATTCACCGATGGGTGCCCAATCGTAGGGGCGAGGTTTCCTCAACGGGTTGGGAAACCCAACCCCTACGGGAATTAACCTAATGTAGGAGCAACCCTTGTGGTCGCCCAAAATACTTGGGTTGAGAAAAAACTCGTGAAAGCACCCAAATGGGGAAATAACCGAAAGGAGCAGGTCCGTGGCACAGAAAACAGACGGTAACAGAATCCGCGTTGGCGTCGTTGGGGTCGGGCGCGGAATGAGTTTCGCGCAGGGGGCTCCCTTTGTTGGTATGGAGTTGGTCGCACTCTGCGATACATGGGAGGCGAAGCTGCATGAGGCGGGGAAAAAGTTAAACGTTACGACCTACACCGATTACGATCAATTTCTCGCCCACGATATGGACGCCGTTGTGCTGGCGAACTACTTTCATCAGCACGCTCCCTTCGCTGTCAAAGCCCTTGAGGCGGGGCTGCATGTGATGAGTGAAACGATGGCGTGTGGCACGCCGGCGGAAGGCGTGGCGTTGGCGCGAGCGGTGGATAAGTCCGGCAAGATCTATCTGTTCGCCGAAAATTACCCTTACTTTGCCTATAATCAGGAAATGCGTCGCCTTTACCAGAACGACGAGGTCGGCGAGGTACAGTACGTACAACCACCCCTTCGATTCACAAGGATACAATCGATTATCGCCGGGGATGAATCACTGGCGCAATTGGATCCCGTCCACCTACTACTGCTCTCACGCGCTTGCACCGATTATGTTCATCACCGACACCCACCCGGTGAGCGTGAATGCGCTGTCAATCCCCCGTTCCGAAAACGACACCGAAAAATTGAGTGTCCAACGCGGAGATCCCGGTGGGATCATCCTCTGCCGCATGGACAACAACTCGGTCGTCCGAATTATGGGACTGAAGATGCGTGGACACGGTGTCTGGTATCGGATCCACGGCGCACTTGGACTGAT
>JAGWBT010000217.1 GCA_021295755.1 Candidatus Poribacteria bacterium | reverse complement strand
CCACGCCCTCCAAGCGATTGTAGAGATCTGACCGAAATAGCCCTGCATCCACCTTCGCTTGGAGGTCCGCATTGGTGGCTGTTATCACCCGGACATCCGCTGTTTTGCCCACCGTTGCACCGACCGGCGTGATGACATTATCGTCCAGAACATGAAGGAGTTTGACTTGGCTTTCGATAGGCATTTCCCCAATTTCGTCGAGAAACAGTGTTCCGCTATCGGCTGTTTCAAAATAGCCTTTACGATTCTCCGTCGCTCCGGTGAAGGCACCTTGAACATGGCCAAAAAAAGTGGACTCCCAGAGTGCAGAAGGAGTCGCACCGCAATTGACCGGCACATAAGGTTTTGACGCCCGGGGCCCTCCAAAATGAATGGCTTGGGCGACCAATTCCTTCCCGACACCGGTTTCACCTGTAATCAGAACGGATATCTTGCTGTTGTTGCTGAGTTGGTGGATGGTTGTGTGAATGGTTTGCATAGCAGGACTTTCACCAAGCAGCATATTTACTTCCACCTTTCCAATTCAAGCATATTCGCATCAAAGCGGAGGACACAAATATGGATTGAGTCGTCTATTAACCCCTGATTATTGACTTTATGTACGGTTCCGTATCTCTTCAAAGAGTTGTTCAGCGGCATCAGTATCTTTAATGCGCTGTAGCGTTGGTATAGGTGTCCAACCAATAATCTCTCTCAAATCAGCCAGACGCAGATTGCAGACCGAGCAAGGGGCGTACCGTTGTTTGACCTCAAATATCTGCATCGTCCCGGAGTTTCCGTTCGGAAGTAGATGCGAGTTTATTCACGGTCCAACTCTTTTAAGGCGACAGTTTCGGTGTCCCTTGCCTGTTCCGACTTGAGGTAGGCATTCGGATCGTAATACAATGCGCCCTCTGGAAGCCACTCCAACAGAGGACCTAGGTCTTTCCGTATCCAATTGATATAAAACTGGGGCAGTTCAGTTGTTTCCTGTTCAAAGTAAGCCAGGAACTTGGAATCACCCTCAAGCCGTTGAAGCACTTGCGCGTATCGCCCAATTTTATGGCGTTTTGTTGACAAACTTCGTGGTACAGTTAGCCCCCCTGCAAGAGGTTCATCATTTGCTTTGCAACGATTGGCAATGGCCCTCCACGAAAATGTATGGTTGCCTAAATCAACCATGTGTTTGTAGAATTCAGTCCATGAATAATTATTTGGTTTTACGTTCATCATGTCATTATTCAGGAAGTGAAATGGCAGTGGAATAACGCGGTTTGCATGTTGGTAGTCGAGATTGAGCGGGGCGGCTCTTCCATAAGCAGTCAGCAAATTATAGGACGGATACGCGCCGGGTGTCATATCCACAAATTGTTTGGTCAGTTCAAATGGGTCAGCACCTTCATCGGTGTCAAGCCCAAATACAAAGTTGGTTTGTACATAAGGGATATACTTCAGGATGGTATTGACTTGGTCGGAGATTTTCTGGACTTTTTCGAGGCCTACTCTCGAACCTGTCTTCGATTTATTGCCGAGGTCATACCACGACTCAATACCGGGTAAGATTGCCTTAAATCCGTTTCGCTTGAGTCGTTTGAGATGAGGCTCTGACAAGAGCGATAGACTGCTTTCGGCAATGAAAGTGATGCTATTCGGCGGTATCGCTTCCTCAATTGTCCCCATGTAGTCATCGAATCGAATCCCAAAATTCGGGTCGTGCCAGCCAACCAAAGGTTGTTTGAACTGATGCAGGAGAAAACGGAGGTCATCCTTGATGACATCGAAATCGAAAGGACGATAGGGGATACTTGCATCAATACAGAACGCACAGGTATACGGACAACCCATGCTCCCAAGCATTGGAACCCCCTTGATAAATGGTGCCTTTCGCAATATCGGTTCAATAAAATGCCAACGCTCCCGGACGCTAGGAAGCGCCGTCGGCTGTTGTTTCGCTGAGAGATATGTGCCAGTTGGTCGGTATTGCGAACAATCGGATAAGATCTCTCGGATTACAGACCTGTCAGTAAAACCAAGAACGTAATCGAAGTATTTCTGTGCATCTTCCGGATAGCAGCGGGCGTGGGGACCGCCTAATACAGTGATGGTGCCTTCTGAGCGAAACCGGTTGCTTAATGCATAAGCAAGTTGTGCGCCCTGCGTAAAAGTCCCTATGAACGCTAAGTCTAGATCGTCGGGTAAATCCTCAATCACATTCCCGAACCCGGTATAGCACACAAGTGTAACATCGTGCCCCTCCTCTTCACACCAAACACCTATCGCTTGAGGCATAACGCTTGCGTAGTTGGAATGCAGAATATGCTTGTATATGGATCGGGTCCTACTGTTGGTGGTAAGGTCAATAATCCCAATTTTTTTAGGCGAGTTCATTATAACCCCTTTTTGATAGCTGCTCTGAAGACAGACCTGTGCCCTGCCATCGGAAATTTAAACTATTGTCTAAACTAAGATTATGACACAAAGTGCATCTGATTGAAAGAAGATTCCGAAGGAGGCATCTTATATCATCAGTCGCTGAACGGATAGACGACCCTTTACTTTGCGTGGTACATAGCGGGAAGGGAGAGAGAATTGCGGGGCTATTGGCGGAGTTACTGAACCCGGTCAATTCAGAGAGTTTTCACGAATACCGTCTGCCCGCCAACTCGGATGTCGAGCTTCACTATCACGATTATGATGAATAATTGATAAATACATCTCCGTCCACATCACAGGGCGACGAAATCGTCAAATCGCTGTCAACACTCCACATCACTGTGAAACAGCGTCTGCCCTTGACCAAATTCAGCACCCTTTAATTCGAGAAGCCGTGCGAAAAACCTACCCCTCCTTCCCCCCCGCTGGCGGGGGGGTTAGGGGGGGTGGCATCTCCATCACAGTAACTTCCGATATCCCCTCACGCGGCTGTGGGTTGGGGTCGTCAAGCGCGTTAACCGTCGGACTGCTCAATGCGCTATATGCCTATCAAGGAATCAAAGTGCCCGCAGAAGCTCTGGCGCATCAAGCGTGCGAGATTGAGATAGATCGCCTGAACCAACCTATCGGGAAGCAAGATCAGTATATCGCCGCTTACGGTGGGTTGCGACGGATTCAGTTTAACAAGGATGAGAGCAGCATCCTCCGAAACGATAGTGCATTTGGAAGGGAATTTCACCCTATTCTACACAGGGATTCAACGGCGCGCCGAGACTATCCTGCACGAACAGAAACGTTCAGCAAGCCCCCAGATGCTTCTGCGAATCAAGGAACTGGTGTCCGTGTTTTACGATGTTCTTGTCAAGGGAAACCACCACAAGGGTTGCCCCTACAAAAATGATAACCACGAAGGTTGTCTCTGCGAGGTTGGACATCTGTTACATCGCGCTTGGCAGCTGAAACGTTCCCTCTGTGATAGTATTTCAAACTCGATGTTGGATACCATCTATGAGCGTGCCG
>JAGWBT010000216.1 GCA_021295755.1 Candidatus Poribacteria bacterium | reverse complement strand
ACAAGCCGTTTGCTCATAATCTTTGATGAATGCAACGGCAACGGCTCGCCTTGGTATAATGCAATCAACTGGAGGGTTCCCTTCCTGCGCACCATGTCCTGTGCCTGCTCGAACGATTTAACCCCGGCGTGTCCGCCGACGCAGTCAATCACAAGATCTGCACCATTCCCATCGGTTAAACGTTTCACCGCTTCAACGGGATCTTCTTCCGAGGCGTTGATAGTAACATCCGCCCCCAATTCATTGGAGAGTTGACACCGCAGCGACACCGCATCAACCGTGATAATGCGTTCAGGACTATACCCCCGCAACACCTGCATCATCAGGCTCCCGACGATGCCTTGCCCCAGAATGACGACCGTATCCCCTTCTTGGACCCCCGATGAATCCGCCCAAGCGACCGAACTTATGGAGAGGGGCAGGAATGTCCCCTCTTCAAAGGAGATATCGTCCGGGAGCGCCACGACCCGTCCGTCCACGCTGGCATCGACCTCTCCGACAGCATATTCAGCGTGGGGTGCAACAACCATCACCCGTTGTCCGACCTCATACTCCGTGACCGCCGATCCGATTTGCTCAACGACGCCCGTGAGGGAATACCCCATCATCGATGGAGGGATTGCTTCCTCCATGATATAACGACGAAACAGTTCAGAACCACGGCTAATCAGCGTGGTATGTGTTCGCACCAAAACTTGACGACTGTTAATCTCAGGAATCGGTATATCTTCCAACTGAATGTTGCCGAAACCTTCTGGCTTAATCACACGAATCATGGCACACCCCTCCTATGCGGGAAACATCAAATATGCGTAGCAACACGATGAGCAAATCTCCGTATCTTCACCATATTCTACAACATTATTCTAATTATGTCTCTACTATTTTAACGCCAGTTGCTAGGGCGTGTTGACATTTGAAAATTGAGCCAATTTTGATAACCTTCGGACGCACTACCCCAGTGATTTAAGACAAATGGAACGGAGATCTCCGTTCCCTATGAAATATACGCGTTTCTATGCACCGGTGGGCACCATCGTAGGGAACAACGATCGTTGTTCCCTACAACCGCTATAAAATGTCAACAGAGCCTAGAGATATGCGGCGCGATAAAATTGCCCCTTATCCCCGTGGGTCGGACAACCCCAATAAATCAGGATTCCGCTTGCGCTCAACTTGCCAGATCTACAAAGCCCCAGCGGGGCGATGGGTGTATAGAAAACCGAAGTCCCTCGCCCCAAAGCCCCAGCGGGGCGACAGGTGCGTCATAAATTCCGTTATTTCTTATAAGTGTCGAGTATGGAAACTCGACCTACAGATTGTCTGGCAACTTGCGTCATTTTATCGAGGTTTGCGGCAATTTTCCGCTGCTTCTTAAAATCGCCCAAAAATTCACCTCGTCTAAATTTCCACGATTATCTTGAAATTCCTTGAAGCCCGATCTATTCTTCGGCATGTAATGCGAGTAAGTTTTTGATTGACTTTGTAGACCCACGTAACATAAAATGTTTTCGTTGAATCAACGGTATACGCTCAAAGAAGAATTTAATTTTCGGTGTCATATAATCATTCTAAGCGGTAGATAGTCTAATGCTATAATTGATACTTCTTGATTCATCAACACACTACAGCACAGGATAGGAGATTTGGATGCGAAATCGGGTTACGCTTAAAGTATTTCTTTGTTTCATCTTAGTAGGGGCAGGCCTTTGTACCTCCTTGATCGATTTTAATAATGCGTTGGCTTCGGATTGGCCCAGTTGGCGCGGTCCCAATCAAGATGGCTCATCCTCAGAAACCGGCTTAGTCTCAAGCTGGTCTTTAGAGGGCGACAACTTGCTTTGGAAGGCAGACTTTATCGGTCGCTCCACACCAATCGTATTGAACAACCGCGTCTATGTTATCGGGCGCGTTGGTGTGGACATCACTGAACAGGAACGGGTTGCGTGCTTCGATACCAAGACAGGAAAGATGCTCTGGGAACACCGATTCAACGTCTTTCATAGCACTATCCCGTTTAATCGACTGGGGTGGACCAGTTTGGCGGGAGATATGGAAACGGGTTATATCTACGCTCACACCATCAGCGGCGTGTTTGCCTGTTTCGACAAGGATGGAAAGATTGTTTGGTCGCACTCTTTGACGGAGGAATTCGGTCGTTTCACTGGTTATGGCGGGCGAACTGTTACACCCGTTGTCGACAGGGATTTTGTGATTCTCAGTTTCCTGAACACCAGTTGGGGAAGTCACGCCGCGATGCGCCACCGTTATTTCGCCTTTGACAAAAAGACCGGCGAAGTGGTGTGGACAACAAAGCCCGGTGGTCCTCCGAAGGATACAACTTACCCCGTCTCTGTCGTAGCAGAGATAAATGGTCGTCGGTTGCTAATCGACGGCAATTCGGACGGTCATGTGTACGCAATGGACGTGCAGACGGGAGAGAAAGTTTGGGGATTCCAAGTCAGTCAGGGACCGCTCAATGCGTCAGTGGTCGTCGATGGCACACGGGTTTACGCAAGCCACAATCGGGAGAACACGGACACAACGGTGATGGGGCGCGTTGTCTGCATTGACGGAACAGGCAGAGGTGATATAACCAAAACGCACGAACTCTGGCGCGTTGACGGCATTGAGGCGGGCTATAGCTCTCCAGCGATAGCCGATGGTCGGCTTTATGTTGTGGATAGCGCGGCGAATTTACACTGTCTCGATGGCGAAACCGGAGAGGTGCATTGGACACATAGCCTCGGAACGGTGGGCAAGGGATCCCCTGTTGTCGCTGACGGTAAGATCTATGTCACGGAGGTCAACGGGCACTTCCTCATCTTGCAACCGGGTGAGAACGAGTGTAAAACGCTCAGCACGATACAGATTGAAAGGGAATCCGGTCGCTATGCGGAGATCTACGGTTCACCTGCCATCGCTGACGGTCGGGTCTACTTTACCACTGAGGAAGGACTTTACTGCTTGGGGGTTCAGGGGGCTTCCGCTTCCACTTCAAACCCAGTTGTCTCTGGATCCGCCGGTTTGAAGATGTCTACTGGCGCTCCAGTATCAATACAGGTTGTACCCACCGAAGTTTTAGCCCAACCGGGAGACAACCTCCAGTTTCAGGTTCGCCCTTTTACTGATTCAGGCGCAGTCGCAACAGATGGTGACAAGGTTGCCGAGTGGTCAATCAATGGGTTGCTAGGGGTTATTGATGAG
>JAGWBT010000215.1:1113-4870 GCA_021295755.1 Candidatus Poribacteria bacterium | reverse complement strand
ACTCCTTAATCGGTTGTAATCTCAATAGGGACATTTTCTTCTAAACAATCTTTCTTTGTTTAGGTTCTGTTGACATTTGACTGTCCGTAGGTTGGATTGAACGGTTAAACGTAAATCCCTATCAAATCCAATAGACGTTCGATCGTTCAACAACACTTGCTTATAGACAGATAGAGTGAAACCCAACAAGGTTTTTCATCGAGGAGTCCCTGTTCAAAAGCTTATTTCATAAAAGTAGGCTTTTGTACCACAAACTAACAGTTTGCGCTACTTATGTCAGATTGTCCGAATGATTATAGCGTTTGCCGAATTAACAACATCAAAATGTCAACACGCCCTAGCCAATTTGGTCGAAATGATTTGCCATTTTTCAACCGCGCATCTTCCCCCAATCAACACGAACAGGTCCAACTCGCTACGAAGTCGTCAATGTCGAAGGCGGGCATCTCGTTGAAGATGTAGGGAGTTGGCTCCTTATTCTGAAAGCCGGGCACAAGTTGAGGCGAATCGGTCTGGAGTGCGCTATCCAAGGAAAGGAACCGCTGCCAGAGCATTTCTCGCTCCGATTCCGTGAAGCGATTAGACATTGGCTCACGCGGATGGTGGCGTATGTTCTTCGCCCGTTTAGACAACAGCACGAGGCAGGTCATTCGACCTTCAATGCCCGGATGCAGTTCAGCCAACCCCTGACGGAACCCTCCTTCATCTAATCCAATAATTGCGCGAAAAATGCGTTCAATTAGAGCAAGTTCGTCTTGTTCCAGATTGAGGAAATGTTCAAACTTAACTGCCAGATGCGCCGGTAGCCTATCAATCAACTCCGGTTGCCAAACGAAGGAGTGGGCGTGCGGATATATACCGTTACCAAAAGCACGATAGGTATACTGTAGGGTCCGACGCAGTTTCGTGCTGTAGTTGCTGCCCCAATGTAGAATCGTATTAAGATATACAACGCCGTCACCTACTTTCAACTCGATCGGGATACCACTATCCAACGGCTCGTGTTCACTCTTGGATAGCTGCCGGTTTTCCGCCTCAGTATTGAAACGCCTGTGGCTACCGGGAACCGCCCACAGTACA
The DNA here is from genome assembly GCA_021295755.1 of Candidatus Poribacteria bacterium. Taxonomy (NCBI): domain Bacteria; phylum Candidatus Poribacteria; species Candidatus Poribacteria bacterium. The sequence goes on along the minus strand of JAGWBT010000215.1, from coordinate 3,790 downwards.
TCATCGTCATACAGTGGGATGTTCCACTGCGTGTATGCCGGAGGATTCGCCAAGGAATCTGTGAACAATCCCTCCAACGGTCCCTCGCGCCACGACCGGATATCGCGATGCCAGTCCCACGGACCGTGATCTACCCGCGGGTTGCAGAACATGCCGAATTGCAGCGGTGCTACCCTCTCCGCCTGCATTAACTGCTTGCTGATTCCGTAGGTGTTTTCGTGAAATACGAACTCTACCGACTCCACTGCCTCCCGATCGACCACCCGATCAAATAACACCCGCGGCTGCGGACCTGACTCCCACTCTCCGCCCGGCGGTTCGCCCGGCTTACGATTGTCCGCCCACCACCGTTTATGCCGTTCAAGCATGCGCTCACAATGTGTGCGTAACGACTCAAGTTGGTGTGGTGGTACACACTCGCGCACGATGATGTAACCTTTGTCCTGAAGTTCTTTCGTGTCTACGGGTGTCGTCACGATCTCCACCCCCGATGTATCGGAGCATCTGTGCTCGGGATTGTTTAAATAGCTTTCATCGTTTTTTTTGAATTTTTGCGGTCTGCTTTGCAACTGTTTCAAGCTGACCTTCATCCCACTGCTCTTGCTGCTGCAATGCGTACAGCGATGTATAACCCCCTGACCAGTCTGGAGGCACTAGACAGGGGCGATCATCGTGATGCGCCCAACGTGCTGGTTTGCCCTTTACAATGGTGCCCTCGTATCGACTGGGTAGCGGATTGGCAGTGTAGGTGAAGGCATCGGCTGACGAATAGATGTTCAGTAATAACGGTCGTCCTTGGTCGGAAAGATTCGGTTTGGAACCGTGAATCACACGGCAGTTATGAATCGTGATAGATCCGGCGGGACCCTTCAGATACTCAACATTTGCTGTGTCAACACTCTTGGCGTCTTCGTCGCTGAGGCAGCCGACCCATTGATTGCTGTCATTGTATTGATTAAAAAGTTCACCCTTGTGGCTTCCGGCGATTGCACCGAGAGGCCCCTGATCATTGCCCACATCGTGAAGATAAACGCCGATTGTGAGCGGACTATAGTTGGTGTGGGGCCAATAGGTGATGTCTTGATGCCACTTAACCTCTTCGCCGCCTTCTGCCCATTTGAAATTCAATTTCGAGTGATGGAATTTCACGTCCGGTCCTACTAGGTCCGCTGCCACATCGACGATAATCGACTGCGAAGCAAACTCCCAGTAGGTCGGGTGATGTTCAACCGGACTAGTCAGACGGCGCAAGCGTGGATTGTCCGCTGTGTGTCCCGGCTCCAGATCGAACACCATATCTGACTTGTTTAAGGACCGGCTGCGCTGCACCATTTCATCCGTAACGTCGATCAGACGTTCAACCCAATCCTGCGATACAATGCTTTCAACGAGCAGGTATCCGTTATCAAAGTAAAATTGACGCTGCGCTTGAGTGAGCGCTTTAGGCTTATGAGACAATATCTTTTCAGGTGTCATTGGATGGCCTCCTTCTGTGCGAAATCAATAATAGAGTCTATATTTTCTTGTAACCGGGTTTTCGTTGATACAAAACCCGCCCATACGGCTCTGCGTCGCCATCGTATTTTGGATTCAGGCGGCGAACCATTTCCTGCGCTTCTTGAGACCAATCTTCGGGGATGGGATGTGTCTTGCTAGCTAGCTGTGCTTTGATGCGCTCCGGCAAATTGCAAAAATCGGGCTGGAACCAGAGTGTGATAACCGTGCGGCGTTCGTCGGAGTTGTTTGCGTACGAAGCGTGCAATAAACGTGAATCACCAATCAGCAGATCACCGGCTTTGACAGGGACATCAATTTCATCAGGGCGCGTCGAAAATTCGGGACGGTTTAGGTCCTTTGCCGTTGAAATCTCACCGGCATGTGGTTCCATTATTAAATCGTGGAGTGGGTTGTGCTTGTAGTGCGACCCCGGAATCACACGAAGACAACCGTTATCCGGTGTGGTGTCGGTCAGGTAGTACATGAAGAATACCTGTTGTGGTCGTGGGTCGTAGGTGCTTGAATCTGCCCAACCAAACCAGTCGTAGTGCCAAAACAACGGTGGACTGTGCGGCGGCTTGCTCAGGATATACCCACTGGTAAAGGTTGGATCCTTGAACCCCATTGATCTCAATTCCGCGAAAACCGGGTCTTCATAAGTTCTGAACGCGCTGCCTTGAGAGCGAAAATATTTTTTGTGCTCCTCCGTCATGTTTTCGCAGAGTTGGTCTGTCACGCTCCGAAGTTGGTTGACTAACGCATCACTCAGGATATTTTCAAAAACACAGAATCCTTCATTGACGAGTTGATTATATTTCTCTTTCGACATGCTGCTCCTCAAACTGTTGTACTATAGTCGAGGCTCAACCAGTCCGGTGTCTTGCACAACCGTCTCTGGTATTGGCTTTGAGCATTCAACGACTTACCAAGGCACCCGCGACCAATGTCAAGAATTGACCTTAAAAGCGTATAGATGAGCGTTTTGTAGATCGAACTTCAGACGTATTGTTTTCCCAATTAAAGGTGACAGGTCGGCATGATTTGCCCATCTGGGCTGTAGTTGCAGTTCGTCCATGCCTTTGATATCTTGGCATACCGCTTTGGCGAAACCGGGAATCTGCCGGCCCGCTGCGTCCAGGACCTCTACGGAAATCTGTCCTTGAGAAGTATCAGTGTTGAG
>JAGWBT010000215.1:377-971 GCA_021295755.1 Candidatus Poribacteria bacterium | reverse complement strand
CGGTCTTTCCACGTCACAATCTGCGAGAAGGGAAACGCTCCCGCCGCATCGAAACTGTCTTTCGGACCAGGGGGAATGAACGGTTCGCCCGCATAGACCCAACTTAAGTCCCAATGAGAAGCATCACGGCTCGTGCCGATATAACAATCGATTAAGCCCCCGGTCCGTAGCACGCTCATCAGGGCGAAGTGAACACCTTGGTACCTCCAGTCTGTCAGTGCATAAATTTGCCGCCGTTTGTATTCTGAATCTCCCTCACGGTCGAACTCCCAGCTTTGAATCAGCGTCCACCCTGTTGGATCCGCTTTCACGTCAGGATTGGTCATGGTGCGGCTGCCGCGACTTATCTTCCGGTCATCTCCCTCAACAGGTCCGGCGTAAATATCGCGGGTGAAGATCCGGTACACTTTCGCATCGCTATCTCAGTTCATCTGATTATGCGTATCCGATGCCGTGACGTAACTTCGCCCTTCGGTCTGGGGATGAGGAATCGAGGTGCGGGACAATACAGCCTGTCCGTTGTTATAGGCAGTCCAATGGATGCCGTCTGGAGAATGGGCGAGATGAATCGCCTTCTGACTTTTTTCCCATCGA
>JAGWBT010000215.1:0-351 GCA_021295755.1 Candidatus Poribacteria bacterium | reverse complement strand
CGTTCGGGTCTATAAAACAACTGAAACCGTGTCCTTGAAAGACGAAGTTACCCCTACCGTCCTGCCCCACGTTCAGCCGTTTCCACTGGATGCCATCTTTGGATTCGGCATATCCGATGTCGTAGTTGGGTCTGTTTGTCGCCAGATACCACATCTTGAATTTGCCGTCGTCTCGCAGAACGGTTGAATAGACGCCAAAGTAGAGAGGATATTCCCGCCCATTGGGCACCATGAGCGGTTGGGCTTCCTTCGCAACTGTTCCCAGCCGACGAGCGACGTTTGATGTCTCGGCAACGATATAATCATCTACGAAAAGCTGTTTCCGCTTACCTATTTTCAGAGGTTCTTCGA
>JAGWBT010000214.1 GCA_021295755.1 Candidatus Poribacteria bacterium | reverse complement strand
CTGCGGTGGTAGATGGACACAGCGCACTAGGACAGGTCGGGGCAACCTTTGCGATGAACCTCGCAATCGAAAAAGCGCGACAATACGGAACAGGCACCGTCGCACTGCGAAATACGAGCCATGTCGGGCGGGCTGGCGCGTATCCCTTGATGGCAGCGCGAAACGAGATGCTAGCGGTCGCCTTCGTCAACGCCGGCAATCTCGGCTACCAGATTGCCCCCTTCGGTGGTCTCGACGGTCGCCTCAGCACAAACCCGATTGCGTTCTCTGCTCCACGCCGGGACGACGACCCAATTTTGGTCGATATGACCACCTCCGTGGTGGCTGAAGGCAAGATTCGCGTTGCTATCAATCAGGGGAAACAGGTGCCAGAAGGCTGGCTCATCGACTCACAGGGCAACCCGACCACCGACCCAAACGACTTCAGAGCCGATCCGCCGGGTGCCATCCTACCGATGGGTGGTGTCGTGGCACACAAAGGCTACGGCCTTAGCTTTGTCGTGGAACTTTTGGGGGGAACTCTCAGCGGCGAGGGATGTGCTGCCGGTGAACGTACAATGGTCAGCAACGGCGTTCTCTTTACGGTTTATAGTATCACCCACTTCACCACTCTCGACGCGTATTACGACGAAGTGGAGGACCTGATTCGGCATGTCAAATCAAGCCGCCTTGCGCCGGGATTTCAGGAGATTCTGAGTCCCGGTGAACCTGAGTTCCGTACCGCAGAGCGAAAGCAGGTCGAAGGTATTGAGATTGATGAGACAACTTGGGCGGCTATCTGTGAGGAGGCACGTGGCTTCGGTCTCGATCCAGAACGTTGGAAGACGGGATAGAAATTTCCTAGGCCGGATCTAATAGATTGGGCAAGAAAGGGACGAACCGAAATAGGATGAAATTATTTTTGAAACGACAGAGGATTTTGGATGAAGACATTCTTGGATAGATTGAAAGACCCCACCCCAATGATCTATGACGGTGGGTTTGGCTCGCAGCTATTTACTGTGGGCATCGCGTTGACAAACAGCACACTTGCAAACGAATTGCACCCGGAAACGGTCATCGACATTCATGCCGCTTACATTGAAGCGGGGGCTGATGCAATAGGAACGAACACATTTGTCGCTTCTCCCCTGCACCTCGAAATGGCGGGAAAAGATGCATCCGAAGCCGAGAAAATTACACGGCAGGCTGTCGCACATGCGAAAGCAGCCGTTGAGAGAAGCGGAAGAGACGTATATATTGCAGGTTCAGTCGGACCCTCCCCCGGCGCAATCGAAGCCGATAGCGGCGGTGTTGATTTCGGTATTGCGAATGAAGCCGTCAGAGATGCACATGAGCGGATAATAAACGCCCTCGCAGAAGAAGGGGTGGACTTTTTTTGTATTGAGACCATGTTCTCCGCGAAGGAGGCTGCAATCGCTGTTGACATTGCGAGAAAAACGGGGCTTCCCATCGCCGTGAATATGACCTACAAATACACCAGAGATCGACGGACGAAACAGGTAATATACAAAACGGATTGGGGACATTCGGCTGCATCTCTCGTTGAAATTCTAGCCGAAGGGGAATTCTCCGATGGGGATAACCTACTCAATGACGTTCAGATCTTAGGACTAAACTGTGGTGCAGAATCGAGGCGTGAAGAGCATACGGGAATGCCCTATGCGATAAGCGGCATTCAGCAGCTGCGCGAAGCGATGGAGGCACAGGGGATTAATTCAAAACGACTGATGGCTTATCCGAATGCGGGTATGGCGCGTTTAGACGAGAATCAGCAGACATATTGGCCCCAAGCGCCGGAGGAGATGTCGCCTTATCTACCAGAGTTGATCAAGGAGGGGGCTTATCTGGTTGGCGGCTGTTGTGGTACAAGTCCCGCGCATGTCAAAGCGTTTCGGGAGGCTTTATCTCAAATAGGGTAAAATGGAGTAGTAGGGCTACAGCACCCCGATCTTATCGGGTCGAAACGTAAATTTGTTGGCACTCATTTCGTTCAAAACTGTATGGAGCAGCCAGAATGAAGATCACAAAAGTCGAACAGTTTATCACAGCAGTCCCCCACATTCTTGCCATTGAGAAAAACCGTCCTGGGGACTACCTCGAACGTCCCATCCCGATCATCAAAGTCCACACAGATGAAGGCATCTACGGCTTAGGAGAAGGAGCCAGGGGACAGCGATTTGACGACGCAATCGAGGGTTGGATCGGTGTAGACGTAATGGAACTTAAATGGCAGAATCTTGGCGGTGCCTTCGGCTCAGCGGTCTTTGATATTGTCGGTAAGGCGTTCGGCGTACCTGCTCACAAACTGATGGGCGCACAGCACTGGGAGAAGGTCCCCGTCGGTTACTGGTCGTGCCCAATGGAGCCAGAGGAGTTTGCCGCGGAAGCAGCGGTGGGTGCCAAGTTAGGTTTCAAGACACACAAACTCAAGGCGCGTCCGTGGAACATTGTCAAGACAGTCCGACTTATGACAGAAGCAGCGGGGGAGGATTACGGGATTATCGTCGATCCCAACTTCTCTTTTGAGACCCCAGAGCAATCGATCCGCCTCGCGCACGAATTGGAAAAATATAATATTGAGGCGTTTGAAGATCCGTTTTCGTATCACGAATACGGTTGGGACAGCTATCGCGACTTTCGCAGTAAGACCCGCATTCCCCTCGCGCCCCACATCGCAGATCCAAAGATGATTATAGATGCCATCAAAGCGGACGCAGCGGATATGTTCAACACCGCCGGTAGTCCGATGAGCGCACAGCAAAACGCTGGCATCGCTGAAGCCGCGGGGTTGCCGGTGTGGCTGCAGGTTGTCGGACTCGGTTTGGGCGTATCGGGTGCTTTCGGCACCCACGTTCATGCGGTTATCAAGAACGCAACGATTCCAAGCGACTCCCTCCATTTCGTCCGTGAGAATGATCTCATTTACGGCGCATTGACCCCGAAAGATGGCTTCGTCGAAGTGCCCACCACGCCCGGATTGGGGATTGAATTGGATATAGAGGCGGTGGAGAAGTATCGGATCGCGTAATGGAAACTCCTTGCAACTTCTCTCGAATTGCGCCTGTCCTATAGACGCGCATTCATCACAAAAGGCGGGGAAAACCATGCAAGCGATCATCTGGAAAGCATTACGCACAGTTTCCCAGTTCTGTTTGCCAATTCTTCTGATTTTCAGTGTGACCGCACTGCATAGCGCGACTGAGGATTCATGGGAGATGCTTGAAAGCGAGCATTTCCAGATTTACTACCAACCCAACGAAACCCACGCCCAAGACATCGCCGATATTGCCGAAGATTTCTATCCGCACCTCAACCGCCTGATTGATGGGATAGAGATCGGCAAGATCGAGATCTGGATGTGTAAGACACAGGAGCAGTTCCAAGCCGCCGCCCACGCCCCCATCCAAGATTGGGCGGTCGGTTGCGCCTTCCCACTCAGTCGCCGCATCGTGATTCAGAACCCTCGTGTCATCATTGATCAAAAGTTTCAACTCTCCCAAGTCCTCCGCCACGAGATTGTGCACATCGCTTTTGGACAACGCACCAAATCCACAATCGGAGACATTCCCTTGTGGTTTATCGAGGGGATTGCAATCTACCTCTCCGGTGAGTGGGCACCCCACCGCCATGATGTCATGTTTGAGCATATCCTATCGAAATCGATTATCCCGCTCGCAGACCTAACAGAACGGTTTCCAAGCCCCGAAAGGGGGGCACAGTTAGCTTACGCCGAAAGCCTGAATGCGGTTGCATGGTTAGTAAAAATCGCGGGGGCAGAAAAGCTGTGGGAGGTTATCGACCTACTTGGCGCGGGGAGCGATCTGAATACCGCCTATAAACAGGCAATCGGCTGGGATCTCGCTACATTCGACGCGGAATGGCAAGCCTCGCTTTACCAACGTTACTACTGGGCGGCACTATTCTCAAATTCCTATCTTTTTTGGGGCAGCCTTGGGTTGGTATTTATTCTTGTGTACCTCCGACGTCGACAACGTATTCGACGACGACTCGTCGAACTTGAGCGACAGGAGTCACAAGTGGATCCGTTTTTTAGGCAGGATAACCAAAGCTAATCCGACAGTGGGGCAAGTTTAATCGGCTTTTCGACCAGTTCAACGGGTGCCTGACAACATACACAATCCCCCGGCGCAGCCACACGTATCGCACAGGTGTCACAGTAGTAGTAGAGGTTATAGACAACCCCATCGTGGACGGATTGGAGTCGAATCGCTTCGAGCAGATGCGTTTTTGGAAAGGTTCTCCCTGTGATGATGAGCGTCTTTTGGTGCAAGCGTTCATCGACAAACAATGCCTCCGACAGATCTGTGCGTAGCAATGTGTAAAACGTGCCGTCTGCCGTCTTAAAGCCGTACAAGTGTTCATGATCGGCGGGAAGATCAGCTCGGTATAAATCGTGCATCGCCTCCGCGAGACACACCAAATGCCCACGGATCCGAATCTCTTTCGCTGCCTCAATGCCTTCCGCCCTTTGCGATTCGGTTGCTATGGTATTTTGCCCCTCCATATTGGCTGCTGCAATCGCCATAAATATCAGAACCAACCCACCTAACCAGAAAACTCCGTGATTATGTCGATAAAACATTAGTACCCTCTCCTCGTTCTAAACATTAGCAACGAATCTCATTTCTATTGCTTCCCCCTCTATACGAGATCTCATCTTACTGTGTTCATATTGTCCCATCTGTGTGGAATTTTGTCCATCTATTTTTGGCTTGACTTCACTATTTTCAGGTGATAGACTTCAGAAGACCATAAAATGGTCAGATGCTGCTTCCCGTTTTTGCTCACGCTTCATGTTTCAGCGTTGGGTTTCACTATCGTTCAATCCGGCCTACTCTTACCACAGGCACTATGTACAATTCACAAGAACTGATGCAGAAGGATAAGAGAAAATGACTCCATCAAAGCAGACCACAGAGACAAAAGATACCCACGGCATCACTACTGACGTACCGGTGCCGATGACCTCAGAGCAGAAATTCTTCTTCGATCTCCGCGGCTGGATACTCCTACCCGCCGTTCTGTCAGAGGATGAAATCGAAGAAACGAAGGAAGAGGTATATGCCGGTGCCAGACAAAGCTATGAAGGTGCCCTTCAGAAACTACTCGATCATCCGGCAATTGTAGGCATTTTGAATGAGA
>JAGWBT010000213.1 GCA_021295755.1 Candidatus Poribacteria bacterium | reverse complement strand
TGTTTCTTTCTTTCAAGCGCCGATAATTTTTATGGAACCGGTGTCAGGGGGCTCAAAGATGAGTCTAGAATATCTGAGGCGGGTGTACAACTCGCATAGCAATCCAATCTGGAACACGAGGCGTCCGAGTGGATTGAGTACGTACACAGACACTGAAGTCCAGAAATTGCGAGAGTATGTAATCAATCGTGGGGGATTCATCTATATATTAACACATGGGAACACGGATAATGCCATGAAAGGTACAAGAAAGGTGTTACGGGAACTGCTTCCGGAGCACCCACTTGGCTTGATTCCCAATGATCACCCGATTTATAACGCCTATTACTCGCTAAATGGCCCCCTGCGTTTTCCGTTGCGCATGGTTGGATCTACCGGCCATGGTATTCCCCTGCATTTCGGTCCTTACTCCGAACTGCAAGGTATCACGATTGATGGACGGCTTGCCGTTTTAGTCGATACTGAACAGATGATGCATGTGATTGATGGCAAAGTTCAGAAACCGTTCTACGGCAAGTTTCAAAACCGGAACAAGATCCTAGAGGAGTTTGCGCCCCACGCGGTGCGACATATGATTAACATCGTCGTCTACGCCATCACACATGGGAATATTTCGGATTACAGCAACTACGTTCCCGAAACAGTTTTGAAAGATTCTGGTGACAAAGGTCCTCGCAAGAAAGCCCCCATTGTCACACAGAAATTGTAAATTTCTGATCGGCCAAGGGTGGGAACAGATTGAAGGAGTCGCATAACCGATTTTCCTACTTTTTGAATTGTCTCCCTTACCGTCTCACGGTGGTTTAACCCATGCATTTTGCCAACAGGCAAATTTTGAAAGGAGGAAGTGGAACGTTTATCGGCTTATGCCGGATAAACGTACCCACGAATTCTTATGGCGCACTTAACTCGTTACACTTATCTCAGTTTTTTTGCTTTGACGCTGTTTGCGTCTGTTATCGGTTGCGGTGATGACGAGGTAGTTGATGATATAGGTCCCCAAGTTGTGGCAACACCTGAAGGTATCGTCAAAGGAACCATCATAGATTTGGTAACAGAGCAGGGGATAGTAGGTGCCCAAGTCACACTGGTCACGGAGAAGAAACTCCCAGGCGGTGATATTGAACAGGAAGATGTCGCTTCAACAGCCACTAACTCTAGTGGGGACTTCATATTTGGAGAGTTGAAAACCGGTGAATACATCTTGAAAATCACTGCCCGTGGTTATCTAGGTCAACAGGGACGGGTGGAAGTTACCCGTAAAGAACCTGGAATCGTTAATTTCCGCCTTGAACCCGGTGTTAGGTTTAAGGGGACAGTGATTTCTGATGATGGAAAGGGCGTTGCGAATGTCCTTATCTCTTTGGGTGAACGCGCGGCAGTGACGAGTGGTGGCGGACAATATGATATTTCCCCGGTCTCTAAGGGAGTATACAACTTGACAGCGGAAAAGCCGGGCTATCATACAACACACATACCGGGTATAACCGTCGGCGATAGTGACATCTCGCGAAAGATTACTATTCGACGCAAAGCGGCAGGACAGATTGTTTTCGCGCGTGGCAATGTTGCCGGCAACGATTTTTTTGGTATTTCAGTTATCAACGCCGACCGTACAGGAGAAAAGCCACTGACGCACCTCTCCGACGTACAGCCCTCCTGGTCCCCTAATGGTAGGGAAATTGCCTTCAGTCGTTCAGAAAACAGGGGGCTACCACAAATTTACATTATGGATAACCGTGGGAGCAACGCCAGACCTATCAGAGGAGGCCATTTTAACGATCGGAATCCGGCTTGGTCTCCTGATGGGCGTCGCATTGCTTTTATTCATTCGCGAGTATTGGGCCAGCCGGCACTATACACCATGAATGTGAACGGCGGAAATCGTGTACGCCTTTCCGACTGCCACGCAGATTCTGTGCCGACATGGTCGCCCGATGGCACTCAGATTGCCTATTCTTACCAACCGAAGGGTGAGGGAACCCGGAATCTGTTTGTGGTAGACATCGAGGCATTTCTTGCTGCCCAAGAGGCTCCCCCAACGAAAGCAGAACCCGAGCCCGAGATAGTACCGGAGCCAGAACCGGCGATACCGCAACAGCCAGAACCGGAGCCAGACCCGCATCAAACACCAGATGAGGAGGACAAAAAGGAGGGTGAGGGTAATCCACCTCAAGCCCCGAGTGTCGACCCACTAGGAATCCAAGAAGGTGTTCAACGTTTAACGACTGGTTCAAACAACAATTTCGAGCCATCTGGACTGGAGTCCCGATGGCTCGAAATTGGTATTTACCAAGGAAAGTTCCCCGCTTGATGCTGCGGTGTATGTCCTGGATCTGTTCTCGCGGGTTCAGACCCGATTGATTAACCAAGAAGGTTACAACGGCTATCCGTGTTGGTCTCCTGACGGGACGAAGATTGTCTTTAGCAGTGACCGCAACGGTAGTTTGGGTATCTGGATGATGGATGCCGATGGCAGCAACGTTGCCCTTATTTTCGATGAGTTGAGTCAAGATGATATCCTGAGTCAACACGCTTGGCGCGAGTACGACACAGTATACTAATCTGAAAAAAATAATATCAGATTTCAAACCTAAGCGTCGCTAAACAGCGGCGCTTTTTACGTCCTATGGCAATCCAATCCACACGCTGGTTCTGTTAACATTTGACGGATTGAACCAATCTGTGTACCTTGAAGCAATTGTGGATAACCGCTTGGGATTTTAGCGGATTGCCCGATGGTAACAGTGTTTACCGAATTAGCGATAGCAAAATGTCAACCATTCCGGTTAATTTTGGGAGTATGGACATAATATGTCCATACCCTTCAAAAAACTAGTTGCAAATGAATGCAACGAGGTTTATATGGTGGATTGTTCTAATCTAAGCTATGCTCGCAGCAGTGGATTTGCCAATCCACCGGGAATCGTGATTGATTCGATTTAGCTCTCCCTTTCTTGGTTTGCAGCGTTTCCTATAAGCAGCAGCTTGCATATAGTGTAATGTTCCGGGTATTCGAGGGGCTTTACTGTCCTTAACCATGTTTCCCATTAAAAGATTGTATTTCTAACCAAGACATGCTATAATGTCTCTCAAATAACAGTGTATGAATAGCGGTTGACCAACCAATGGACTGTCATCCTGCCCAATCATTAGGGCTAGGTAGAAATAACCAGTTGCAAAAGCCTTTCATTCTGAACCGCCTAAAGCAGTATGAATATAGAAAATGGACGAAGC
>JAGWBT010000212.1:444-5291 GCA_021295755.1 Candidatus Poribacteria bacterium | reverse complement strand
TTGGGGTTCAACATATCCTTAAAGTCGCTGTGGATCCCAGCTTCATCATCAACAATCAAAACACGATAATTCCAATGTTTTTTTGATTCCATTGAAGCACCTCAGCTGCTAGGTTAGGAGTTATTTGATTTTATAGTCGCGCAATTTATTTTGGGCGCATGCAAAAAGAAAATAGAGAATTAGATGGCATCGCCAAGGTGCTATGCACTGTTGGCAATCCACATAGGAAAAATATCCCCCTACGGTATAACTGAAGAGCAACGCAGCATAATTCGCATGGTTGTGCCTTTGCCAATTCCCTCGCTCAAGGGGTAAATTTTCCCGCCAGATCCAATCACAAAATTAGCACTTGAATGGAGACCGAGGCCGGTTCCCGATTCCTTCGTTGTATAACCAGCACTGAAAATCAACTTCAAGTTTTCCGGGGCAATACCGATGCCGTTATCGGTAACATCAAGACAGAGAAAATCCTCGCTGATATACGCTTTGACCGCGATACGCGGGGTTTCATTGAATCCACCCGATCGAGCGAGTTCATCAATGGCTTCAATCGAATTCTTGACCAGATTCACCAACATCTGATTAAATTGACTCTCTTGAATCCGAATCTCTTCGGGCGCGCTCTCGCAGTTGACATCTACTTGGATGCCTCTTTTGTCAATCGAATCTTGCTGTAATTTCATCGCACTTAAGATCGCTTTCTGAAGGTTGATCTCTTTCCACATCATACTGGGCTGATTAGAGGACTTTTGCGTACTGATGATATCATTGATATGCGTTACTCTTTCACCGACACGCCCAAGCGTCTCGACCACCTCTCTATTCTGATCGGTAAAATCTGCAGCGAGCGCGATTATAAATGGGAGTACCTGCTGTCCTTGCGGGTCATCTTTGATGTAATCAGCCCAATCCTCTTGATGTGCTTTAACCACATCAGCAAATGCGAAGAAGTGGTCCATGAGTTCATTACCAACTAAATTCTCTTGGAGCACGTTAATTCCGACCGTTACGCTGTTGATTGCGTTGCCGATATTATGGAGGATGGTCTCCACAATTTCCAATCGTCCTTGTGCGAACGCTTGCGTCAATGCTTCTTCGGCAATCACTCGATGCGTCACATCGCGGAAAACGACCACGCCTCCTTTCCCAGTACTTCCTTCGTTTTGTAGCGGTCTCCCACTGACGCTGATAAAAACACCTTCTGGCACTTCCGGATTGCGTACAAACATCTCTACCTCGTCTGATGCCTCACCTTGAAGGGCACGTGCAAGTGGAAGTTCATCTGATGGAAAGGGGGTGATTCTATCAGTAAAAAAGAAACCATAGTTATCACTCCATTTATCAGGGGTTGTATCGATTGGACCGATTCCGAGAATCCTTTGGGCACTTGGATTAAAAATTGTAAAGTTACCACTTGTATCGGCAGCGATCACCCCATCACCCATACTATTAAAAATGGTATCCGTCAGTTGAACCTGATTTTGTAGCTTCTGCATCGTTTGTTCTAACTGTATCGCTGCTATTTTGTCCGCTGTGATGTCGCGAATAACGCACACACAGGCTACCACCTCCTGATTCTCACCAAATAAGGGAATGGCACTAGCCATGACGTGAATTCCCTCTGTCTGTTCCTTATTGCGTACAAAAAGTTCTTGATCCCTTACTGCCTCACCCCGGGAGATCTCTGTGGATAGAAACTGATCGATTGGCATGCGTGTTTCTTTGTCAGGATAAAAAACACCGTGCGTTTCAGACCATTTGCTGGGGAATGCACCCAGGGGCTCCGAACCGAAAACTCGTTGTATACTTGGATTGATAAACAATACTTCACCCGTTAAGCTGAGAACGACGATACCATCAGACATACTATCAAAAACGGTTTTCATCAGTTCGGTTTGATGGCGTAACTCGCCGACGGTTTGGCTTAATTGCTCCTCCATCGTTTTATACTTGGTGATATCGCGGAAAGTTATAACGATGCCCGTGGGGTCTTCTCTATCGTCTTGGATGGGTGTGATGTTATAGTCAATAGGAATTTCTCGACCAGATTTTGCAATGAGGTGGGTATTATAGTCTACCTCGGAAGCAGAAGATAATTCCTCGGTGGTAACAGATCCCCTTTGGAGTGCCTCTATCAAAGACGTGTCTTTTATAAGATTCCCGGCGTTTCCAACATAAATATTGAGAATATCCGTTACGTGCTTTCCAGACCCTTCTTCCATTTCCCAACCTGTCAAGATTTCGGCGACTGGATTCATAAATGTTATCAATCCCTGTTCATCCGTGGCAATTACGGCGTCGCTGACACTGTTGAGAATTGTAGATAGCCGTTCCTCGTTTTCTGTGTTTGTATGATGTTCTTTCACGTTTATGCGCCTTTCTTGCTGAAATAACTCGGATTACCCAATTGCGCCGCGTATAGACAATGCGAAGGATCCTCCCTTTACTTCGACCTAACGCAATGATTCGCGATTCACCATAGTCTCGACGGGTATCTTCTTTTTCTAACCAGGGACCCTATCAAAGAGTTTTACCGCCATGGGCAAACTGATACCATGTTTTGCGATATTGATTCGATTTTTTATGGGATCTCACACGATATTGCTCATGAATATGATCGTCCACCGGCATATATACCATCAACAATAGCCTGATCTGTCCACATCTCCTTCGGCGTGATGAGCGGTGACGTTTTGCCGAGTGCACAATCGATAAAATGAAGTGCTTCGGTGCGGGTTCGTACCCTAGGGTTATCTTGGAATGTCTCAGCGATGCCGGGCGCTACATCCTCAGTCACATCTACATAATCGCCGTCCCGCCACGTCAATAACCGAAACGGCGACAATGAAGCGAAACCCTCCGTTCCCCACACATCAACACCGTTATCCCTTGCTTTCGGGGGTGCCAGCCACATACTTTCAACCGACAACGTAATATCATCAGCGAAGGTGACATAACCGCTTACCAAATCTTCGACATCGTAGGTGTTTCGGACCGCCTCCAGATCAGGAGGCAGCGTAGAGAGGTCTGCAAAACGTGCGCTCGCCCGACCTTCTACGGAGAGGAGGGTGGGACAACCGAGGAACCAAACCCCCAGATCCAGTGTATGTACACCGGTGCTGGCGAGTGAGCCACCCCCGGACCGGGACTTGATGTAGTGTGGTCCCCAATGTATCCAAGTACGCGCGAAACGGGGTGTTCCCAATCCTCCACTGCGGATAAAGTTGTGCGCTGCCTGTGCATCCTTACGGAAACGAAAATTATAACCGACCATCAGCATTCGGCCCCCCTGCTCCGCTGCTTGAAGCATCGCTTCTGCGTCGGCGAGTGAGGGTGCCATCGGCTTGGCTGCTAGCACATGGGCGCCGCTGCTGAGTGCGGCAATCGTCACGGTCGGGCGGACATCTGCCATTGTGCCAACCATGACGACATCAAGAGATTCTTGATCGAACATTTCTTGATAATCTGTGTAAGCTGCTGCACGTGGTCGCTGTGGGTGAGCGTCAAACAGCTCGCGGGCGACTGTTTCGGCGCGTTCTTCATCGATATCACACACTGCAATTAGATTGGCATCGGGATGATTGACCACATTGTCTGAGTATGCGTGGCGTCCAAAGGATCCGCAGCCGATGACACCAACGCGCAATGGATGAGAGACGTTATTCATGTTGCCTCCTCAGAATTTAGGATATGGTATTACAATCAAGATCGGTAATAACCTTTGGTGCTAGTTTAGTGAGAAAGTCTTTTCCACATTGTTCAAGGGTTCATTGGTTTATTAGTCGGTTGGTTGATTCATTCTTCTTATGTTCTACCCTTCAGATACACATGTCGCCCCGCTGGGGCTTTAGGGTATTTGTTTATCCGTATACTATAGACATGTCGCTGGGGCTAAATGAACTGCTGAACCCATGATTTTTACGTTTCACGCATCAGGTTTCACGTTATCAACACCTGCAAACTAGCACCATTGATTAATATGATGTTATCATGCTTTACGAAGTGGGTGCTCATCATGCTTCCACCGAACCCGGCGCATCAAAATAGCCGACTTCTGTCAGACGGTCAATCCAAAATTGACGGGTTAAGCTGCCCTGCGGATTGGACATCCATCGTTTTGAGTATAAATACTGCCGTTTGGGATTGAATGCCTTGACCCCGGCTTGGGCGTTACCTTCGCCTTGTCTACGGAGCGCTTCAATTTCATCGGGGTTCTTGGGATTTGCATAATAGACGACTGTGCACATACGGCGGTCATTGCTTCCACCATACGAGGCGTGCCACATGCGAAGGTCAAACGCGACCACGTCTCCCGGCTCAGAAGCGAGTGCAGTACACGGTACTTGCTCTAGCGGCAGCGACCGGACACCATCGGCGAACTTGTCATCGTTAGGGAGTCGATGGGCGCTAGGAATTACACGCAACGCTCCTGTATTCCCGTCTGTTGGTTCTAAATAAAACGCGAACTTCACGCCGTACTGATGAACCGTACCGGTGTCGCGGTGCCAATGTGTGTTACCGGTATAGCGGTTGGCATCTGTGCCGATACCGAGCACATCGTCACCGTACAACTGTTTAGCGACGGTCAAGAACCGAGGGTCTTCCATCAGGCTCGCAAAGAAAGGCGTTTCTTCGTCCGTCATCGGTGTCCAGTGGCGTTCTGTGCCATCGTATGGTTTGTGTGCGTATTGCTCTGCCATGGTAGCGTTAAACTCTTTGTGGATGGTTGCGAGTTCATCGGCTGAGAATAACTGTTTCAGTACTGTATAGCCAAACGTCTTGTGGAAGTCGATTTGATCCTCTGTAAGCGCTATTGTGTGGGTGGTTTGATTCATGTTTTTATCTCC
>JAGWBT010000212.1:0-367 GCA_021295755.1 Candidatus Poribacteria bacterium | reverse complement strand
ATACCATCGCGTTGACGGTTGGCGCGTGTCCGAACCTCCGGATCGCCGGGCATCAGGACTTCATCGAAGCCGGGTGCCGGTGGAATCGCCCGGACGCGACGTCCCATCTCATCGGCGCGATTTGCATAATCCGAGAAGGGCTGGAACAGATCTGCTTTGAAAGCAATAAATGTTACGCCTTGGTGCCGCATAATTGGACCGCCGTGTTTGGAATCAACAAAGGCGTCCGCTCCTGTGAAGATTCTTCCCAGAAACTCTGTCGCCATCATCAAGGCGTAGCCCTTGTGCCCGCCAAACGGAACATGTCCGCCGCCGTTGACGAAATCGTTCGCATCCGTGCTGGGATTTCCATCTTTGTCGACGATGC
>JAGWBT010000211.1 GCA_021295755.1 Candidatus Poribacteria bacterium | reverse complement strand
ACAGCGCTCGCGATTACGGCGGCGCGGGCGGGTAACATAGTTACCCTCTGGGCGCTAGAGCCGGAGGTTGTGGCATCTATCAACGGACGGCAGGAAAACGAGATGTTCCTTCCCGACATCAAGCTGCCCGACACTGTCCATGCGGTCAACGATTTGGAGGCGATGCTGGCGCAGGACGCGCTGTTAATGGTGGCACCCGCCCAATATGTGGGGAGCACCTGCGAGGGACTGGCTTCAGCCGGTTTGGACGATTCTCTCCCTATAGTTATCTGCAGCAAGGGGATAGAACAGAACAGCTTAAAGTTGATGAGCGAAGTTGTGGCAGAATATTTCCCCAATCCGCTGGCGATACTCAGCGGTCCCACCTTTGCGATAGAGGTGGCAAAAGGACTGCCTGCTTCAGTGACGCTTGCGTGCGGTGATGTTGCCCTTGGGCAAAACCTAGCGCAGTTGGTCGTGCACCCAAAATTCAGCGTCCATCATTCCGACGATATGATCGGTCCCCAAATCTGTGGCGCTATGAAAAACGTCATCGCCATCGCTTGCGGTATTGTTGAAGGCAAAGGGCTCGGAGAAAGCGCGAAAGCCGCACTGATCACCGAAGGTTTAGCGGAGATAAGCCAACTGTGCGTTGCCAAAAGTGGCAAACCTGAAACAGCGATGGGGCTATGCGGTCTTGGCGACCTAATCCTTACTTGTAACAGTCACACTTCGCGCAATATGTCTTTGGGATACGCTTTGGGACAGGGAAAGACGTTAGAAGACATTTTGAGCGAACGCGTGAGCGTTGCCGAAGGCGTTGCGTCGTCCAACGCTGTGGCAGGATTGGCAGACCAACTAGGTATTCGGCTGCGGATCTGTGGGATTGTTGATCGGATTATGCGAGGTGAAGTAGATGGTGATCAGATGCTCTTGGCACTTGTTCAGGGTTGAAAACGGGTAGTCCGCCCATACAGGTTGAAATGATTGTAGATTGTAGGTCGAGATTCATATCTCGACACTGAAACGTCGATTATGGAAAATCGACCTACAGAAGCCCGACGCCGTTTCTGACGTGTGAACAACGGGTTGGGAGACCCAACCCCTACGAAGGATCATGCGTCTGTGCACCCTGTTGATTGTTTGGTTGTAATGAAATGTCACTAGAACCTAGCGATTGTGGGTGGCTGACAATCACTCATGTGCCGCACATGTCGCCCCGCTGGGGCTTAGGTGTTTGGGGGTGCGCTATTTCTATAAACATGCCGCCCCGCTGGGGCTTGAGATACTGAAGGGTATAATTCTTAATATATTGACAAAAAGATGCAAATATCCCAACCATTGACCCTTGACGAAATTCCCGAAGATGAGCAGGAAGCACTGCTGACAAAGGTTGCCACGGAGATCGTGAGGCGGCGCCTGACCGTGCCTGCGATTTTATTCCTTGAAACTTGTAAACCCATCAACTTTATCGGTAGTCAAATGCTTATTGCACTTAATCCTTTTGTGGCTTCAATTTTTAATACCGCCGAATACCAGAAATTTGCTCTGATAATCGAAAAGGACGCAAATGTAAATTAGACGGAGAGGAGAAAAAGTAGTATGTCGGACCAGGCACAGGAGATACGCTCGATCCTTGCGACAGATTGTGGCAGCACCACCACGAAAGCCATCCTCATAGAGAAGCGGGGGGACGAATACCATCTTGTAGTTCGTGGGGAGGCACCGACGACGGTTGAAGCACCGGTGGAGGATGTAACCGCTGGGGTAATCAACGCGATAACGGAGGTCGAGGAGCTCGCTGGACGCAGGCTGTTGAAGGACGGGCAGATTATCAAGCCGCAACAGGGAAATGAAGGTACGGATCTGTATATCTCGACGAGTAGCGCGGGCGGCGGTCTACAGATGATGGTCGCGGGTGTTGTGCGGAATCTGACCGCTGAGAGTGCGGAACGTGCCGCATTGGGTGCTGGCGCGATTGTCATGGACGTAATCGCATCCAACGACAAGCGGCTCCCTCACGAGAAGATTGAGCGCATCCGACATCTACGTCCAGATATGGTGCTCCTTTCCGGCGGTGTTGACGGTGGCACAACCTCTCACGTTGCGGAGTTAGCAGAAATCATTGAGGCGGCAAATCCCAAACCCCGTTTGGGGGTGACTTATGAATTGCCGGTGATCTATGCCGGAAACAAGGAGGCGAGCGAAGTCGTCGGTGAGCGGCTTGGCGATAAAATGGCGTTGGAGGTGGTCGATAACCTGCGTCCTGTGCTAGAGCGCGAAAATCTGATGCCAACCCGTCTGAAGATTCAAGATCAGTTTCTAGAGCATGTGATGGCGCACGCTCCCGGCTACAGAAAATTGATCTCTTGGACCGATGCGCCGATTATGCCAACGCCCGGCGCTGTCGGCGCAATTATGCAAACAATCGCCGCGCAGCAGAACATCCAAGTGGTCGGTGTGGACATCGGGGGCGCAACGACGGATGTGTTCTCTGTCTTCAAAAATCAGGAAGGTGAAGCGATTTTCAACCGCACGGTGAGCGCGAATCTGGGGATGAGCTACAGTATCTCTAACGTGCTCGCAGAGGCGGGGATGGACAACGTTTTGCGATGGGTGCCTTTTGATATTGATGTCAGCGATCTTGGAAATCGGATCAAGAACAAAATGATACGTCCGACAACAATCCCGCAGACGTTGGAAGAACTGATTATTGAGGGCGCAATTGCGCGTGAAGCGTTGCGGTTGGCGTTTGATCAGCACAAGCAGCTTGCGGTTGAACTGCGTGGAGTGCAGCAGCAGCGCACCATCTCCGAAGCGTTCGCTCAATCTGAGACTGGTGCGACACTTGTGGATATGCTCTCGTTGGATCTGCTTGTCGGAAGCGGCGGCGTTCTTTCCCACGCGCCACGCCGGAATCAGGCGATGTTGATGATGATTGACGCATTCCAGCCGGAGGGAGTGACCCACCTCGCTGTAGATAGCATCTTTATGATGCCCCAACTCGGTGTGCTCGCTCAGGTCAACGAAGCGGCGGCGACGCAGGTCTTTGAGCGCGATTGTCTCATCCATTTGGGGACCTGTATCGCGCCGGTTGGGATTACTAACCCCGGCGATTTGGGTGTCACAATCAGCGGCGATTTGACAGAAACCGTGCCGTTTGGCGAGTTGCGTCTCTATCCGTTGGGTGTTGGAGAGAAGGCACAGGTGACAATCCAACCTGAACGCCGTCTTGACATGGGCGCGGGGCGCGGGCAGCCGGTTGAAGTAGAGGTCGAAGGTGGCGTGGTCGGTCTGGTGGTGGACACACGCGGTCGTCCCCTCGAAGTTTCTAATGCGTCTGCCGAGCGTGTCGCCTCCCTCAAGAAGTGGCTTGAAGCATTAGATGTATATCCAGAAAGATTTGTGTGAAAAGTTAAGTACAAAATGCTAAGAGAAACCGAGTTTTCAAGAAAAAACTCGGTTTCTGTTGAGGAGTCTCTTATAGTGGCACCAAGGCAGATTAATCTTTTCGATCGCGTCATGAAAATCTTGGGGCGGCATTACGCCGAATCGTTTCTGAAACTCGCTTTTCCCAATACCGCTTTCCAACTGGTCGGGACACTGGAAAATGTCGAAATCACCCTGCCAGATCGACGCGCTGACTTTCTTCATAGACTTCGAGTTGAAGGTGAGGAATATTTACTCCACTTTGAGTTCCAACTTCAACACCGGACCGATTATCCTCGCAATGTTTTTACTTTTTCTGGTGGACTGACGGACCAGCATCAGAAGCCGACAATCACTATCGTTTTGTATCTGGAGCGGCGAGAATCAGACCCGCCTAACGAATATGTCGTTCAAATTGGGGAATGGGTCATCCACCGGTTCACCTATCCGATCATAAAGCTGTGGGATTATACAGACCGGATCCGTTCTGGAGAGTTGAGAGAGTTTGCACCGTTGCTGATTATGTTGGAACGGGAGAAGACAGAGGCGGTGCTGCAGCAAGAAAAAGAACTCATTTTGCAGGAAACCCATCCGCAGAAGCGGGCGGATTCATTGGCAACAGCGGTGATGATTGCATCCCGCTATTTTGAACTTGATTGGTTATGGGAATTTTTTGAAGAGGAGGTGGAACAGATGCGCGAATCTGGTTTTATCACTGATTGGATTGAGGATGGCATTCAGCAAGGAAAACGGTTGTTCCTAATCCGATTACTTGTTGCCAAATTTGGGGAACTCCCTCAATCCGTAACGGATCAAATTCAGGGAATGACCGCGGAGGAGGAACTGGATCAGCTAGGGATTCGTCTCTTGACGGCGAACAGTCTTGAGGAGATGGGCCTAAATGGCGGAGCGTCTCGCTGATGGGGGAGCAAAACAGAGGAGGCGGAACAGATGCGCGAATCTGGTTTTATCACTGACTGGATTGAGGAAGGAATCCAGCAAGGGATCCAACAATGACTGGAACAAGCACGTCAACAAGAACGTCAACAAGGGAAACGGTTGTTCCTAATCCAGCTACTTGCTACCAAATTCGGGGAACTCCCTCAATCCGTAACAGGACAAATTAACGAGATGACCGCGGACGAAGAGCTCGATCAGCTAGGGGTACGCCTCTTGAGGGCAAACAGCCTTGAAGAGATGGGGTTGAATGGCGGACAGTCTCGTTGAGAGGAGAGGGACGGATACACTATAGTGAATTCTAAAAATAAGCGGACATTTACCAATAACTCCGACCTTCGCGAAGTTTCCCAAGTCCCCCTGACAAGGGGGATTTAGGGGGTTGGTTAGGGTCATTTAGTTAGCCCACGGTAGGCGCGATCTCCCGGTTGCAACTTCTCAAGCAAAATGGTTAAAAAACCGAAAACTGAATAGCCCTAGGGGGTTGGTTGTGCATTGGGAGTGTCTAAATAGTTCTAAAATCTACTATAAAATACGGTTTTATCGCTGATTGGATTGAAATCTTCGGAAGGTTTTGCATCGTTCCATAATTCCCCCTTGTGCCCGATCAGCGTGTTTCATGGATGTGGAATACTAGAGCTACGAACAGACAATCAGAATAGGAGAAATCGACGATGCCCATTATGGATGCGCTGCCGGATATGAAGCGAGAACTCAAGTTCTTTCCGGTTGAGAATGAAAGTCCCCAAAAACTGACAGCCGAACAGATTCGTCAATTCAACGAAAAAGGCTACATCTTTCCGTTGGATGTGTTTACGCCGGAAGAGGTGACGGCAAATCGAGCGTATTTCGATCGGATTATGGGGATGGCAAAGGCAGCCGATTTGAACAGTTATTCGATTAACGGTTGGCATCCCACCTGCCGGGGGATTTACGATCTGGTGCTAGATAGCCGCATCCTCGATTATGTACAAGACCTACTCGGCGAGGACCTAATCTGCACGATGACCCACTATTTCTGTAAGGAGCCGGGCGATACGAAACAGGTCACTTGGCATCAGGACGCCTCCTATTGGCCCCTGACCCCCAGCAAGGTTGTTACAGTTTGGTTGGCGATTGATGATGCAGATGAAGAAAATAGTGCGATGAAGGTTATCCCTAGATCACATTTAGGCGGACAGATTCCCTTTGAACATAGCACGGCGGAGGAAAATAATGTCTTGGGTCAATCGGTGCATCAAGCAGAGGATTATGGGGAAACGCCCGTTCCTTTTGAGATGAAGGCGGGTCAGGTTTCGCTACACACCGATCTGTTGCTACATGGGTCCGAGCCGAATACCTCGAATCGGCGGCGGTGCGGTCTCACCTTGCGCTATTTTCCGCCGGACGTGCGGGGGAGAGATCCGAAACATGGATCGGGTATCATCTGTCGTGGAGGCGACAGCAAAGGCTATTGGCAGCACATTCCGAGACCGGAAGGCGATAAGGTCCGGAGGATGTAAGGGAGATTGATACCGAGACGTGAAACGTGAAAACAGTTTGTTCATTGGTTCATTAGTACATTGGGTAATTAATGAACTAATGAACTAAAAAGGAGAAAAATATGCCAGTTTTAAGCGCAGCAGATATAGATTTTTGGGAAGAAAACGGCTACGTTGTCCTTCACGATGCGGTGCCGCCGGAGAATTGTAAGGCAGCCGAGCGTGCCATTTGGGACTTTCTTGAAATGGATACAGACGACCCAGAGACTTGGTATCCAGACCCGCCGCGCCGGGGTATTATGGTCGAGATTTATCAGCATCAAGCGTTGTGGGACAATCGGCAATATCCCCGAATCCACCAAGCTTTTTCTGAGATTTGGGGCACGGAGAAACTATGGGTTAGCTTTGATCGGGGCAGCTTGAACCCCCCGGAGCGACCAGATTTTAAGTTCCCGGGGCCCTACCTGCATTGGGATATGTCACTGGATATGCCGTTTGGACTCAGGGTACAAGGAGTGTTATACCTAACCGACACACCTGCCAATCAGGGGGCATTCACCTGTATACCGGGATTCCACCATAAACTAGAGGGTTGGCTCAACGATCTGTCTGAGGATGCAGATCCACGGCAGCTTATCAAAGAGAGAGATGCCGATGCCGTGCCGGTTGCGGGGAAAGCTGGAGATCTGGTTATCTGGCACA
>JAGWBT010000210.1:2750-8035 GCA_021295755.1 Candidatus Poribacteria bacterium | reverse complement strand
CGTTATCGTAATCCCCGAAATCGGCGCCCATGCCGTTCTCAGCGTCCCCATCTTCGCTGAACCCAACGCCTGCGGTCAGGCTGACATCGGTAAAGGTGCTATCGCCGTTGTTGCGGTATAGGAAATTTTGGTCGGCGTCGTTGGCGATATAGACATCCATGTCACCGTCGTCATCGTAATCCGCCCAAGCGAGGGCGAGTCCCCGTCCCGTAGCCTCAGAAAAGCCTGCGGACTCTGTTACATCGGTAAATGTGCCATCGCCGTTATTGTGATACAGGATATCCAATTCTCCCTCATAGAGGCGTGGGTCACAGTAAACACGCACCCCTTTGTTCATACAGACCTGATCGGATTCGATTGTGTATCTAAAAAGCTGTCGTTGTCGTAATCGACGAAGGCGCAGCTTGCCCCCCAGCGCGTGTCCCCGGTGCCTGTCCGCGTTGTGACATCGGTAAAAGTTCCGTCGCCATTGTTGTGGAAAAAGATGTTTGCCCCGAAGTTGGTCACGTACAGGTCGGAAAACCCATCATTGTTGTAGTCTCCAACCACACATCCCATGCCGTATCCTGTATCGGCGACCCTTGCTGCCGCTGAAACATCGGTGAATGTGCCGTCACCGTTGTTGCGATAGAGCGCGTTTCGCGGTGGTTCATCCCAATCTGATTGCTTCTCTGCGAGAGACGGTAGGACTGCGCCGTTGACGAGATAGATGTCTTGGAATCCGTCTTTGTTGTAGTCCAGAAATGCTGCGCCTCCGCCGAGGGGTTCGATGAAATACAGTTGTCCGCTCGTTCCGTTATAGTGTTTGAAGTGGATGCCTGCTTCCTTTGTGACGGATGTAAACTTCGACGAGTCTGCAATGGAAGAGCTACTGATGAGAAGTAGGAGACATGCGAGAAAAATAGATTTCATGCTGTTTAGACAGTTGGGGAGGTAGACGGCAATGTATGTGTAGATGATCGTGGGGATAGGATACATGACCGATAGGCATGAGGACAATATGGGATATGGTGTCGCAAGAATCGGTGTGACGTGGGTTAATCAGTTTTCACATAAGTATGTGTCAACGGCTCCCAGCCGAGCAATCGTTTGGCTTTTGACAGATTAATCTCCTGCTGTTCCTCGTCACCGGCGATGAATACGGCATCAAAGCCGGTATGTTCCACGGAAAGCCCTGCTAGATAAGCCCGCGCAAGGTCTTCCTCATCGGTTACCCAGATATGGACCTGATTGGACCTAGGCTGCCCACGTTGTTCAATCCACTGCTGGCGGGTCCTGGGACCGGTGATTCGTAGGGCGATGATCGACATACCGTGTTCACGGCAGAAGTATCGACAGATCCGCTCCCCAAATCCTTTTGTCAAGCCGTATACACCGGGATTATCGAGTGGAACCTCTTCCTCAGATGGATACCAATTCCGTGTCCGTTCATGGACAGTGAACGTACTTGTATAAATGCCGTGCGTGATGCCTTCTGCTTCCGCTGCGTGTAGCAGAATATGAAGCCCCATTGTGTTGACTTGATAGTTGGCGATAACATCATCAAAATCTGCTGCCGATGAAGCGTGGTTGGTAGGCCGCTGCATAACCATGTAGATGAATGCGTCCATACCCTCGACCGCCTGCCGGACAACCGCCGGATCGGTCACCGAGCCTTCAATATATTCGACGGTTGGATCTTTGGGTGGGGAGAGGTCGAGGACGCGAAACTGATGATGCGATTTCATGTATGGCAGCGTCATAGTCCCGACATGTCCTGCGCCTCCAACGATTAGCACTTTCATGGCGAGTCTTCTCCTATTCGTTCGCAATCTCACTGAGTGGACGGGCGTCAATGAAGAGTTTAGCGCCGTGGCTGACATCTGGGGTTGTATCCACTCCACATAACCAGCTCCATGTGCGTTGGCGTCGTGCCATGTCGCGATAGGACTCGACTTCGTTGGCGTAAAGGTGTCGCTCTCGGTTGGCGTAAGGTGGTATCTCTTCCGACTCTATCAGCCAATCCCGCTTCGGCGGCGAATTTCGGAAGTACGAAAATTTAATCATCCCGCGACGTTTCGTGTTCAACTTTGGTCCCGCCTTATGCCAGATGCCGTAGTGCGTCAAAACAACTGTCCCGGCGGGAACAGTCAAGGAGACCTGCCCCAAAATGTCGCCGTAATGGGCGATCGCCTCTCGGTCAACCAATCGATGATGGGAGCCGGGAAGCACCATTGTGGGACCGTCTTCAAGTGTAACGTCCTGTGGATAGTAGTAGCATTGCAGATGATTGACGCCGTAACCGTATTCGGAGAGGCCATCGGAGTGCCATGTCTGTCCGGTGTGTGGTTCTTCAAACAGATGATGGTGCGCGGTTATTGGCATAAAGAAATTTCGTCCGAGCAGCGAGCGGGGGACACCAGCGACTTCCGGGTGCAAAAGCACTTCGCTCCGAAATCCGGGAGCACAAGCGAATTCGTTGATTCTGCCGCCCGGCAAAGTTTCGCATTGACGATTGAACTCGTCGGAGACGACCCCTTCCAGCACTACGGCACCTTTTGAAACAAAATCCATCACTTGGCTGTCGTCCATAGTGGGTTGAATATCGTTCATCGTTTCCTCCTATTACAAGTCTGAAGCCGATTTTTCCAAGATGAATTCGTAACCCAGATAGGTATTGTCAATATCCGAAAATTGGTAGAGTTCCGCTCTCGGAAATTGAACAATCCGCCATCCATCGTTGACCGCTTCGATAACCGAATCGTATGGCACATCCTGTGATGGCAGCGTGGGTTCATAGGGTACTGTCGGGTCATACAGTGCCCAACTGGCAATCGCTGAACGCATGTTTGTCGACTTTGAATAGAGATACAATACCAGCTGTCTTGGTTCGGTCAGAAGCGCCTCCAACCGTTGAAGGTCGGTTTCCGTGAGGTTACCCGCTTGAAGTTTTTTGCGACTTTCGTCCAGCCACTGTTTGACGGTTGTTTCCATTATATTTATCCCTGTCTCTTAGAATTGCTAATCCCAATCAAATACCACTTTGCCGCATCTCGATTCGTCGGCGACACGGAGTGCCTCGACGCCGTCATCAACGCGGAAATGGTGTGTTACTGCAGGTGCAAACGTCAATCCCGTTTGGGCGCAGTACCGCACGAAATCTTTCAGCCATCCAATGGGGAATACGACCGATCCCATCAGGGTGATTCGGCGATAGACCATGTCGCCCGGATTGATGACCTTATCATCGCTCCCGACACCGACGAGTGCGGCTTTCCCCTCACGGCGAAGCGACGGGATGATGCTGCTTCGACCACCGGCGCTGCCGGAGGTTTCGACAACGTAGTCCACGCCCTCCGTCCCACTGAACGCGACCACGGCTTCAACTGGATCTTCTGTGGCGGCATTGACGGTAGCATCCGCACCGCACTTCTCGGCAACCTCGATGCGTTCCTCCATGACATCAACTCCGATAACTTGCGCTCCCATTGACTTTGCAATACGCACCGTGCTCAACCCGACAGGACCTAGACCGTATACGGCGATTGTTTGTGGGAAATATTGACGCTGTGGTTCCGACACAGGCGAAAAATGGACCGTCGATGAAGTCAATCTGATCTGGGAGTACCACACAATTCCGTTCATTTGCAACGACATACTCACCAAATGCCCCGCTGACCACTTTATCGTCAGGGCACCATACGAAATCGCCCAACGAACAGTAGTAGCACTGTCCACACCCTTGATGGTGATGGACGGTCACCCGATCCCCCACTTTGAGGTTGGTTACATTCGGACCTAATTTTTCAACAACTCCGGCCGATTCGTGCCCTTGGACCCAATCTCTTGGTTCTGCGGGTCTATACACGTGGAGATCACTTCCACAGATCCCCGAAACCTTCATCTTAATCCGAACTTCTCCATTTCCCGGCTCCGGGGTAGGAACCTCTTTAACAGCACATTGGCGGTTACCTAAAAAAACAATCCCTTTCATTTTTGAACCCCTTTCAAATTTAAGTCGAGGTTGAATCGAGCCAGTAGGAGTAAAACCGTCCGTTTTGAAGAGTGAGGCGGAGGCGGATAGTTTGCCCCATAAAATCAGCGATATTGCCTTCAGTCCATGCAATCCGTGCAGCAGGGTAATCACCGTGAAGTCGGGCGGAGGCGGCGAGTGTATCGCCATCGGCGGAAAGCATTTCAACGCCCAGTTCGCCGTTAGGCACATCGACATTGACGAAGAGGGAATCACCATTCAGCGTAAAGGGCTCCGTGCAAATGATCCCAACTTCCTTTCCAGCATCAAGGGAGATGAACCCGTCGCGCCGCAGGACCGCCAAACAGACCGCACCGCTATCGGGATGGTAGTCGTCATATCCCGGCACGTCGCCGGAGGTGATGAAGGCGTACTGCTTGGTGCCTGTGTAGTAGAACCATAGTTCGTCACCGCGCACCACAGCGTTGGAGGGACCGAGTAACCCTTGCAGATCGTAGGCCCCACCACCCAACGTTGATGTTTCCATGAATGGTTTGCGTTCACCGAGGCGGTTCCAGTTTTTCAAATCGCGGCTGCAGACCATCTGAATATTGTAGAAGCCGGTGTAATCTCCATGCGCGTTGACGCACTCTAGGATGTACGGAGATAGACGCAGCCGATCAAAACCGGGCCAATCGGTAGGAACTTTACCGGTGTGGTGGTACATGGATGGCAACCCGATATATATCCCCTCGTACCGAAATACGCCCATATTGTAGATTTGTACACTGTAATGTTCGGGCGTATTGTATTCCGTCTGTCGGAGGTTGGGATTGGTGAGCCGTGCTTCGATGACGTCTCTGCCCATCTCCTGATCCAGTTCGTCGGCGTGGAAAACAAGTCCATAATCATCCCAGTTCTCAAAGTCCGTGCTGGTAGCCATAGCGACAGATCTGCCGTAGGGACCGGAGCGCTTTACTGTGTGGATGAACAAGCCTTCTTGTTCGCTGTAGGAGAAGTTTCCTTCATCTGAACTTGGCACGGGAGGCACATCTAGCTTTTTCCAGTTCACGCCGTCCGGTGAGACCGCGAAACCTGCGTTGAGGAGCGCAGCTTTGTATCGCCTGTTCGGATCCGGATCGTTCGCATCACGAACCGCCATTGTTCCCCCAATGTTCGGTTCAGATCTTGGCGTCCAGTGCAGCCCGTCCGCACTGACACGGTAGCTCTCATCTGTCCCAATAACCCAGAATTTATAGACCTTTTCCTCTGGATCCCATGCCGGTGTCGCGCGCGTTTGGATCGTCTGGGTCGGATTCGCACTCCGAACCAC
>JAGWBT010000210.1:1848-2671 GCA_021295755.1 Candidatus Poribacteria bacterium | reverse complement strand
TCCGTCGTATTGTTCATACAAGGTTCCCTTCTGTTGAGGGATTGCAAAAATGGATAAGCCTACCTTCACACGCCTATGACGCAGGTTCGTTAATTGCCTGCATCAGGGCATGAATATAACCGAAGCAATATCCGAATCCGACGCCACCGGGATTTTCACCGGAAATTCCCGGTACATGGTCTGGCATCACCATGTACGGATAGTCGACCTCCTTGAGGGTACGCAACGCTTTGAGCATATTCACATCGCCTTCGTCTGGAAAGACCTCGACGAAATCGAGGAGACCGCCCTTGATGTTACGGAAGTGGATGTTAAACAGCTTCTTCCGCTCGCCGAAATAGCGAATAATATCGTAGATATCTTGACCTGGATCTTCGAGCGATTCCGACACCGTCCCGATACAGAAATTCAATCCATGGTAAGGGCTCTCGTGCGTGTGGACGAATTTCTTGAGACCTTCAACCGTGCCCATGACTCTGGCAACGCCTCGATATAGCCGATCACCGATGCTCGGATCCTGTGGGTGGCAAGCTAGTCGTACCTTGTACTCCTCAGCCACAGGGACAACCCGTGAAAGGAAATGGTCGATTCGCTCCCACATCTCGTCCGCGTCGGCGGGTCCCTCTTCAAACTCGTCCAATGTTTGGTCAAGTTTATGATATTCAAACGACGACAGACTTGCACCGCCCCGTCCAAACCGTCTTTCTGTCCGTAGATGACCAAGAATCGTGATGTTGTAACGCCCGGCTGGAATGCCCGCCCGCGACATATTGCGGAGCAGATCGCAGATCTGGTCAATCTCCCGATCTCGCTCTGAACTGGG
>JAGWBT010000210.1:0-1827 GCA_021295755.1 Candidatus Poribacteria bacterium | reverse complement strand
GGCAGGATCATCATATCGAGCGAAATGTCTAGGGAGGCTAATTTCTCCTTAAACTGTGATAGAGAGTCTACATCCCAATCCAGCCAGTTGCCGGGTGGATTGGCTGAAACATGATTAACACCCAACTGGGGAAGCACTTTGTAGGCGTCCCAGTTATCTCCTGAAAGATTTTGTGTGCCAACGTGCATTTTGAACTCCTTTGATTAGTGCGTGAAACGTGATGCGTGAAACGTGAAAACTATTTTAGGGACGTGTCGGGCTGCCATCTGGTAGGCGGGTCTGCGTCCACCATTCAACCTCGTCCTGACATGGATATTTCGCTGCCAGATCTTCGTCGATGTCGATTCCCAGTCCCGGTTTGTCGCTGGGATACATGTATCCATTCCGAACTTCTGGCAGACCGGGGAAAATCTCATACATGTGTTCAGGGAAGTTACACCATTCCTGAATCCCGAAGTTGGGCGCCCATAAGTCGAGGTGCAGGTTCGCGGCATGCCCCACCGGCGATGTGTCGCCGGGTCCGTGCCACGCGGTGCGGACACCGTACATGTTGGCAAATGCCGCGACATGACGTGCAGGTGTCAGTCCACCCATTTGGCTGACATGCATCCGGATAAAGTCGATCAGGCGACCGGCAATTAACGGTTGCCACTCGCGGGGATTGTTGAACAGTTCACCCATCGCAATCGGGGTACAGCATTGTTGGCGCATGTTGGCGAACCATTCCAGATCTTCTGGGGCAAGTGGGTCTTCGAGAAAGAAGAGGTTGAACGGCTCGACATCTTTAGCAAATTTGACTGCGTCGATGGGGTGCAACCGCTCATGAATATCGTGCAACAGTTCAGCCTCATCCCCCACTTCAGCTCGGACATGCTCAATCATCCGCAATATATTTAGGGTGTACTCCCGTGGATCGAAGTATGCCCCGTCAGGCGCGCCTTCCGGCTTAACGATTCGACTCGCCTCCCCACCGTAACCACCCATCTGAATCCGAATGTAGCGGTAGCCGTTTTCCATGAATTGCCGGACACTGTCAGCGACAGCTTCGGGTGAATTGCCGCCCGCATGTCCATAGACCGCAGCCGCCTCACGACATTTTCCGCCCAGAAGTTCATAAACCGGCATCCCTGCCTGTTTCCCTTTGATGTCCCATAATGCTTGATCCGCACCAGAAATCGCGTTGCTTAAAACGGGTCCATTACGCCAATAGCTATGCACCATCCCCATCTGCCAGATCTCTTCGATGCGAGAGACATCGCGTCCGATTAGGAAGGGTTTCAGGTGTTTTTCCATTGCGGTGACAACGGCGTGGAACCGCTGCGTAAAGGTCGCACATCCCAAACCGTACAAACCTGGCTCCGAGGTGATAATTTTGACAATGACCAACCGTGAACCTGCCGGTTGCGTTATGATTGTCTGAACATCTTTAATCGTTACTTTAGCCATATAAATCCCTTCTCCTCATTTGAGGTGAACCCCTCTCGCGAGGATATAATCTTTTTTCTGTTGCTCTAGTTAGACAGATTTGCTAAAATCCTCTCAACCCCGAACAATAACATCAAACCGGTTGTAGGCGGGGCATCTTGCCCCGCAACTGCGTAAACACTACACCTTAAAGAAAGGAATGAGATATGTTGAGCACCCAATTGTTTCAACTCAAACGTTTCTGTCTTGCCTTTGTTCTGATCGCTAGTTTTGCTGTCGCTGTAGTAGGGACAGCTGACAAACACGCGTCAATGCCGAGCGGGGATGCGAGCATTGTCTCCCCCGATGCCAAGCTAGAGCTACTGTTCAGCGACGCGTTCTTCACAGAGGGAGCAGCTGTGG
>JAGWBT010000209.1 GCA_021295755.1 Candidatus Poribacteria bacterium | reverse complement strand
CACGACGAGCTAACTCGCCCTTGACTTCTACGAGATCTACACGCAGGTAACCGTTGTGCAGCAGTTGTTCAACCACTTTGTCGGGAGCAATCTCATCACCGATGCGGAGGGTCAGGAATGCGGATTCTACAACCGATTGGGGCAGGATCTTATGCATCAATGCTTGGATCGATGTAACAATGAACGTGCGGTCTCCCTTCAACAGTTGATACAAGCAGATTAGCCGTTCTGCAACAACATTTTTTGTTGGGGCAATACCATCATAAAGGAAGTTCTGCCATTGCGGAAAGAGATGAGGTTCTTCAAAATGATAGGCGGGTAGATCCTGGATGATTTTCTCAGCTTCGTGCTGCGTGGGCACGACAATGAGAAAGGATTTGTCGGCGAAATCGGCTGCCAATGCACTGAGCAGATAAGCAGTGGATGCGCCATGCAGACCACGTAACCAAGGTTTGGAACGATCTATTTGTTGGTTTAACGAGGTTTGGGCACACTCAACCCCTGAAAACTGAGCGGTCAGGGTTTCAACAAGCGATCACGTTCCTTCTCTAATCCAAAAAATCAACTTTCTCCAATACACCAACTAGCTTACCGATACGCGGGGTCTTGGCTTCGATTTTAACGGGAATACGGCGCTCATCGTTCGTGAGCCACATCAGATAGTCGTGCGAGGTGCGTAGCACCAATGTTTCCACACGACCCAATGCCTTGGTTTTTATCACTTCGCGCCGGAGGATTTCAAGGGTCACATGCTCACACTTATCCTTGACTATCACCGGAAATGCGTAGGTGTGACCGATCTGTAACTCCTTTGAACGCAGAAAGTAAATCATCGACAGATCATCCTGTGTGCCGATTGGGATGTCCAAAGCCTTGTTAGCTGAGTTTTTAGTGTGTTGAGCCGTTCCCTCGCTATGATCAAAATCAATTTCAACGCGTGCTCGATATTTCTGATCCTCTAAATTCCTAACATATTTTAGTGGGTATAGCTGATCGGTTGTGACGTAACTTTCTGTTTGGTCGTAGAAATGGTACAACTTTCCAAGAAGACTTCCGGTCTGCCTTTCCGATCTGAAACGATAGACGTGCCGGTCCGCCAGCGTCGTTTTTTCAACAACTTTTGTAACCTGTGTCCCAGCAGGCAATCCTTTAATTTTGACGCTGTAGGTCAGTACCTCGCCGATCTGAATAGGAGGCTGATCGAGATTCTTGATGTCAAGCAACGAATAGGTTGCTGAAATAGCTAGAGAAAAGGTCAGAAAGATGAAACAACTAACAAACAGAATTTGGATGATTCGCACGGGGCAGATTTCCTTGCCTAATGAAACCTTTAGGAGGTTCATTTGGGGTCTGAGATGCGCAACAAATGGATGGTTTCACATCAAAGGATCGTAGATTATCGGGTGGATCCCTCTCCGAGGGGGGATCACCTAACCATTTTTATACACCCGCTAAAAGCGACGGTTGACTGTTAGATAGGTTTCTCCACGAGACAAATTACCGCCACTTCTAATAAAAAAAGTCTTGTCTCGCACATTTTGTTGCGCCTGAACTGGAAATCTTCGTTCATTATACTCATTTACTGTTTTGGCTGCATCAAAAATATTCCAGATGTAGACACCAATTCCGCTAGCTAGAAAGAGCACACCAAATTGGGCATGACCTCGTGCCTTAACGCGCATTTGATCCGCTGTCAGAAAATTATCATCATGTGGATCGTAAAATCCTGTGTTGAAACGATTTGAAAGATCATCGTAATGGACTGCACGGTCTATATTGAATCCCGCTGCCGCTATCAATCCAAGCCCGGCAGTGAGAAAGGCTAAGCCCCTCACAGGACGCCCGGAATAGGTCTGTCCTAAGCCGGGCAACGTCGCGGACAGCAGTATCGCTGTTCGAGCGATTTTCGGGGGATAATACTTTGACGCGTGCGATCGGAATAGAGGATAATCTGGCGAATCCGCTTGGCGATTCGGATCGCGGGCGATGACGCTTCCCTCCAGAGTTAGGGGGATTGACGAATCTTTGGTATCGGCGTCCATTTGTCTCGCTGCTGGAACCGTAGGTGTCTCATTGGCAGTTGATTCAGCCAATATAGTATTCCAACCTGTCGCGAAACTGACAAAGGTAATAAGGATAAAAAGAGACTTTTTCATTTTCGTGCGATTCCCTATCTACTTAATTGATTGGTTCCATGGGCGGCAGGGGCAAGCTGTGGGTTACCCGGATCTATTTGGTACGCCCAATCAAAAGTGATTGCCGTATCGGAAACAACGATGACATGAATTTTAGCGTAGTTTCCGTCAGGAGTCAATAGCGCATACACATGCCCCCCAATAAGTTCGATAAAGTCAGTTACGAAGCCTCGAACGGGCGAAACATCTACTTCGTCAAAGTATTCGTGGTAGCCCATGTCCTGCATTTCTGTAAAGTTATCCGAATAGAGGCGCCGAATATTGGACTCCGGATCAAACCCAAAATAGATGTCGGCAACAGGTGAATCCCAATTAATAGCTCCCCTTGCGGGCTGCGAGAAGTCAAATCCGCTTCGGTTAGGAGTTAGACTAAAGTCATTCAGGGTTATGTTATTTCCTGATGGACGCGGCGTATCAAAGACCTGTTCTGGACTCAAGTCGCTTTCGTTGTTATCATAATCAACAGCAGAGATAGCATAGGAGTAGCTGCGTCCATTGATTACCTCCTTATCCACAAAGCTCAACCTATCCACATCGGCGTCGGAGGAATCCGATGAAACCTCCGCAAGCAGGTCAAATTCTTCATCGTTATCATCGTCACGCCAGATACTATACCCGGCGAGATCGGCTTCGCCATTCGGGAACCATTCAACTATCACTTGACCGTCACCGGTGATGCTTCTCACGCCTCTTGGTGTCGCCGGTGGCTCATCGTCAGAGCCACAACCTAAAATCAAACACAATGGGGTTATTACAAAAAGAAATGCGATGATAAATCGGTGTATTTGCATAAACATGAGCTGTTCTCCTTCCAATTATCAGTCATTGCCAAAGTTTCTCAATTCAACGAGAGTGCTTTCGGAGTGCTGATACTGATTATGAGTTTTTCTGCAATCAGAAACCATTACGTCAGGATTCCATGGCAAACTTTATGCCAGCTTTAGAAAGGAGCAAGTCAGTCAATGTTAGACAGCGTAAAACATACCTACAAAATAACCGTACTATCGCACATTTCACTATCATCCGGGTTTTAATTCACCTTTGAACATCTAGGGAATTTGAAGAACTTCAGACACTGTTACTCTGGCTCAGTTGAGTTGTTTTTGATACCCGATTGTTGTAATTTTGCAACAACGAAATCCGGTTCTTCTCATTTCAAGGTGTCAAAACCGCAAAATAATATCACAAATGGCTGTGTTCTTCAAGGATGAATTTTCTTCTATTGTGAGTAGGACACGATGCGATAACAGCTGCTATTCACATGAATTGAATTCTGTATTTGGGCTTGACAAACATTACCACCAAGGGTATCATGTGCGTACCAATCAGCAACTCCATGAAACCATTCCCTACGCAAAGATGGAGCGTACAGACATGGCGACTTCAGCGGCAATAACCTGTCAAAGTTGCAGCGCAGAAATTTCTGAGAAAGCATTTTTAGATGCACATAAGGTTTGTTCAGAATGCGGTTATCACTACCCGATGACCGCCTATGAACGGCTCGAATTACTGGTTGATGCGGGCAGTTTTGATGAACATGACGCAGGTCTATATTCGACTAACCCTTTAGATTTTCCAGACTACGAAGAGCAGCTTGCACGAGATTACGCAAAAACAGGACTTAAGTCGGAGATTCTTACAGGCGAAGCAAAAATCGGTGGACTGGCTGTTGCAATTACGATCAGCGATTTTGGGGTTAGAGGCGGTACGATGGGAGCGGTTGTGGGAGAAAAGGTTACTCGCAATATTGAATATGCCACGCAGAACCGATTGCCGTTAATCATTGTCTCGCGGAGCGGCGGGATGCGAATGCAAGAAGGCACGCTATCGTTGATGCAGATGGCGAAGACTTCAGCGGTTTGTGTGAAACACGCAGAAGCAGGACTCCCCTATATCTCTGTGATGGCAGACCCAACCTTTGGCGGATCCACTGCGAGTTATGCCTCGTTGGCGCATATCATTCTCGCAGAACCGGGTGCCCGAATCGGCTTCGCTGGTCCCCTCGCTACTGCAAGCATTAAACAGCAACTCCCCGAGAATTTCCAAAAGGCAGAGTTCTTGTTAGAACATGGGATGATCGACCGGATTGTTCAACGCAGCGAAATGCGCTCCCTGTTGATTGAGCTGTTGGATTTCTGCGTGAATCTGCCGCATTGACCATTATGAGCGTGAATTGTTTACTAGGACATGGGAAAATTCCCCACATTCCTCGTGGAATTGAGGCTAATGTCTAATGGGTAATACGTGAAACCTGATGCGTGAGAGAAAACAGAAGATTGAGTGTTTATTGGCGAATTAGGGATATATCCCACACAAATGTCAATAGAACCGAATTTAATAAAAAGAGATAGAATATGACAACCCACAATGCAGAGCAGATTAAAACAGCTGTCCGTGAACATTACGCGGATTTGGTAAAAAGCGATGAATCTTGTTGTTCATCTTTTAACTGCTGCGATACAGAAATCAATGTTGAAGCAGCCCTCGAAGGAAAGTGCGTGAATCAAAACGGATATACCGACGCGCAGCTTTGCAGTATCCCTGCCGATGCTGTTGAAAATTCTTTTGGTTGTGGCAATCCGCTGATGTACGCCGATATTTGTGAGGGCGATGTCGTACTCGACCTTGGTTCAGGGGCGGGCATTGATGTGTTGCTTGCGGCATCACTCGTCGGCGAAAGTGGGCGAGCGATTGGCGTTGATATG
The DNA here is from genome assembly GCA_021295755.1 of Candidatus Poribacteria bacterium. Lineage (NCBI taxonomy): Bacteria > Candidatus Poribacteria > Candidatus Poribacteria bacterium. The sequence goes on along the minus strand of JAGWBT010000209.1, from coordinate 2,068 downwards.
ACACCGGAGATGATCGAAAAGGCACGAAAGAATGCGGAGGAAGCGGGCGCAAAAAATGTTGAGTTCCGTTTAGGCGAAATTGAGTCAATGCCGGTTGAGGATGAAAGCGTTGATTGGGTTATCTCGAACTGCGTGATTAACCTTGCGCCGGACAAAGATATAGTTTTTAGGGAAGCGTATCGCGTTCTCAAGCCGGGTGGGAAGCTATTGGTATCGGATATCGTTGCGAACCATCTGCCCAAGTGGTTGAGATCGACGATTAGCAATTGGGCAGATTGTATTTCTGGAGCATTGCCTGAAGATCAATACCTAGATTCAATCCGTCGGGCAGGATTGGAGGAAGTTCAGGTGTTTAGCAAGTCGCCTTACGCGAAAATTGGAAAGGCGGAGGTTGCGAGTATTAAGGTGGGGGCACTTAAACCAAATAGGACTCATACCCTTCAGTAAATCCCTCTGCTGAGGAGAAGACTATGACCGCCGAACAGGAACACCAAGTTGCATTGCTTCTGAAGGACCGGATTCTTGCTGGAATGAATCAACCGATACGGCAAATCATCCTGTATGGCTCACGGGCGCAGGGGCAGGAACGCCCCGACAGTGATTTCGATTTGTTAGTGGTGGCAGCCGATCCGGTAGTCAAGCACGATGAGAGGCAGCGATTGCGTACGTCTTTAACGGACGTGCCATACGAGGTGGATGTGTGGGTCATAGGGGAGATGGAGTTTGAGGAAACTAAAGAGATCATCGGGGGTTTAGCCTTTCCGGCATATAAATACGGGGTGGTTTTGCATGAGGCATCCTGAACAAGTGGTAGTGGATTTTGTACAACAGTGGTTAAAAAAAGCTGATCTGGATCTTCAGGCGGCAAGACTCCTTTGTGCAGGTGAATTGGACGATTATTTCGTCAGTGGATTCCACGCCCAGCAAGCTGTTGAGAAATATATCAAGGCGTTTCTGGTGCGCCATCAAATTGAATTTCCTAAGACCCACGATATTGGACGATTGCGGCAGTTAGTAGCGCGTCGAGATGCCACTTTGGCCGAACGATTGGAAAGGGCCGATGTATTGACGCCATACGGGGTGGATATGCGCTATCCTGAAGAGTTTGAGGTAGTTTCGCAAAAAAACAGGCGGAGCAAGCAGTAGCCCTAGCCGAATGGGTCAAAGCGGAGATATTCACAGAAGTCATCTAATGAAGTATAATATCGTGATTCACCGTCTCCGTAGAAATACAATCAATTGCAAGGGCAGAAAAATGTCAGAATGCCAAAACACACGGATTAGCATTGAGGAACGCTTCCTCTTCGATCTCAATGGCTTCTTGATTCTCCGAAATGTCCTCTCTGCTGAGGAATGTGCGGGGTACTTGGAAACCTTGAGCACCCTTGAAAACCGGACCTACGAAGACAAATGGATGGAAACTGTCGGACCTGGGCGCCCTACCCGCGAAACTAGACGAATCCACCAGATTCGGCTCAACGGTTTACCTCGATTACACAGTATCTTCGATGGACTGATTGACCATTCGCGCATCCTGCCCTATCTGTATGAATTTGTGGGGGAACCGCAGCTCATCAACACTTGGTCCATCTCCAAATTTTGCGGTGCGGAACAGGGTGGCTGGCATCGTGGTGTTCCTACGACAGACTATTCGTACAGCAATGGTCTTATCCGAAGCCGTATGTTCAACGTTGTGTTCTTTCTCACAGATAATGGCGCGGAGGATGGCTGCATCGTCGCGTTGCCTGGCTCCCACAAAAGTAACTTCGACCTGACTTGGCGGGACTACAAAGGCTTGGAAATGCCCGGCGCTATCGCAGTCACTGGAAAGGCGGGCGATGTCCTGATGTTTTCCGAAACCGTCATCCACGATGGCTTGCCTAAAACCACACAGCCCGTTCGATCGAACCTTTACTACAACTACGTCCACGCACATTACAATGTGATGACCCGTGAGCGCGGAAATTGCCATCACTTCTATTTTCCGCCGGAGATTCGAGAACGCTTCACACCGACGCAGCGCGAACTTACCGCTTGGATGGAACTAGCTCGGTGGGATTATTAATAA
>JAGWBT010000208.1:886-13311 GCA_021295755.1 Candidatus Poribacteria bacterium | reverse complement strand
GCAGTTGGAAATTTTTAACCCGCCTTCCGGCACCGCTACCTGAGCAGATCCGGGTTGATAAAGAAGCATGGAAAAAAGTTACACATTTTACACACGAAAATGGGGATATGGGTAGTTAGGAGTGTAGTGGTAGTTTTCTGTATTCAATTAGGTGAATTGTATTTGTTATAGAAATTACGCAGCGAGGATCACAGGTTAGGAACCCCCGATGAATCGAGGGCAAGCTCTGTGACTACAAGTACATTTCCAATCAGGTCAAATGCCATTCAAAATCGCTCCGCTTCAATAAAGGAGGACGGCATGAGTCATCCAATATATCGCGTGGTTTTTTTGAAATACAAGCACCTTACACACTTCGAGTCTGTTTTGATGACGATACGGAACAGGTTATAGACTTCCAAGCCACATTAGAAGGTGAATGATTCGGTCCCCTCCGCGACAGTTCTTTGTTCAACCAAGTTCAGATTGATCCAGAGGTTCATACGTTGGTATGGCCGAATGGGGCTGATTTTGATCCAGCGACCTTACATGATTGGCCTGAGCATTTGCCTGAACTTAAGAGAATGGCTAAGCGCTGGTCTCTTGCAGAGGCAGCAGAATAACATACTCTTGAGAGTGTTGTAGCCGATAACATCGGTTTACGCTGCGGGTGACAATCGCTCTCAGTCCCGTGTTCAAGAAGTTCTAGTTGCTATTTCGTGAAAATGCCGACGGATAAAGTGCCAAGCTCCTGCTTTGTAGTAGCGGTGTCCCCCTTCGCCGATATGGAGTTGGCAGTTTTCTGGTACGCCGGCGACTGCATAGACCTGCTGCAGATGTTCAAAGGCGGATTTGACGTGCTCGATCGGAAAGATGGGATCTTCCCTCCCAGCAATTGCAGAAAACGGTCGCGGGGCGATTAACCCGGCGACATCGTACATCTCACCTAGCCGCATTATGCCGGGTACATAGTTGCAGTCGCAGTGATGGATTGACCCAATGCTCCCCTGAAAGGTACAGAAATAGCTGCTAGGGACAGCAACCGAAATGCGAGGTTCACAAGCAGCAGCAAACAGGGATACAGTACCGCCGCCAGAATTTCCTGTAATCGCAATCTGCTGTGCTGCCACGTCCAGATGTGTCAACGCCCAATCAATCAAGCGAGAAATGTCCCAAACACGCTCCCCGACGGGGGTGCGCCCCACCAATAGACCGTGCATCAACGCGATTCGACACGAAGATGTTTTGTTACTTTCCCTGTCCCCCTCGGTGCGCGTTTCACCAAAAGCGCGGACGGTTGGCGCAATCGCCAGATACCCCTCCTCCACCGCTTGACGGGCGATGTCCCGCTCCCCTTCCAACATCGACTTTTCTTCTTCTTCGCTGTGGGCAATCCCGACATAGATGTGTGGGTGATTGTGACCGTGCGGTGTGAGCACCAATGGTAAGGGGCCACTCTGTGTTTTGGGACGCAGCAGGTAGAACGGTAACGGCACGGTTGGCTCGACCCACAGATGCCACTGCTCGCGAATATGCGTCCCCATGTCTTCGGATTGAGACATCTCTGCCCTCGGTTGATAGCCTTGCAAGTCCAACTCTATCTTGTCTAATCCAAGCGCGTGACACAGGCGGGGCAGGAGGACTTCGCGCCAAGCAAGCCACTCCTCCCGTGATGATGCGTGAAACGCAAAGCTGCTCGAAATGTCGAACAGAATCGTACATAGAATATCTCCCTTCGTGAAGCGTGAGGTGAGGGAACCTTCGCTGCTCACGTTTCAATTCTGATGGTGCGCTATTATTCCGCGGATTGGTTGTGCATCACAAGGTTAAAGAAATCGGTGTTATCCATCACGTCAGAGATGCACGCTGCATTGGCTCCCCAACCGTATACAGGGATGTTTGTTGTCGTATGACCGCCGGTAGACCAAGAGACGGTTGGAAAAATACCCATGCCGTTGTTTTCAAGAACTTCCAAGCCACCGGTTTCATGGTCGGCAGTAACAATAATGAGGGTATCCTCGCGTCCCTTCGCCCAGTCAAATGCAATCTGCACTGTTCTAGAGAACTCAAGCGTCTCGTAAACGTTGCGCTCAATGTCGTTAGAGTGTCCGGCGTGATCAATACGACCACCTTCAATCATCAGAAAGAAACCTGTTGGATTCTTCGTTAATATCCTCAGTGCGGTTGCAGTCATTTCGGACAGGTGCGGTAAATCTCCAAGTCCATCAAATTCATAGGGTAGATTTGTGTCGCCAAACTGACCGGAAACTCGCTCGACGTTTTCTGTCTCCAGAGATAGGAGCTCGTCTCGATTCGTTACAACCGTGTAGCCAGCTGCTTCTGCTGCCTCTTCAGCCATCCCATTGCCACCGCCGCCAAGCAAAACATTCGGACGGGTCTGATTCAGGTAATCCTCGGCGATCTCTGCCAGATTGCCTCGTTTTGGTTCGTGTGAACCGAAGGCGGCTGGTGTGGCGTGGGTGATGAAGGTTGTGGAAACCAACCCTGTGCTCTTGCCCTGATCCTTGAAGCACTCCAAGAGTGTATACAACTCTCTGCCGTCGCCCGGCAGAGCGGTGCTGATGACGCCGTTGTTGACCTTGGAACCGGTCGCCATCGCGGTTGCTGCTGCTGCTGAGTCGGTCGTCGGGGAGTCAGCTGAGTGTGTCGTCACCTCGCCTTGATAGGGGAACGCTTCAAAAGAGAGTGTCCCAGTTTTGCCGCGGGCGTACATACTAGCTGCCTTGATTTTCTCGAATCCCATTCCATCGCCGATGCAGAAGATAACGTTTGTCGGCGAATTCACTGTTTTGTCCATCAATTTTCCTTTCAGGTCATTCATAAGTTGCGTCGTTCTGACGCGAAAGATTCTCCCGGTTCATCCATTCTTTGTTTTTTTTTCCACACGCCTATCCGACCAACTGATCGGGATTATCCATCACCTTCTCAAAGGCTTCGACGTACAACTTCATGAGGTCAAGGTCATTTGGCGGATTCACGTCGAAAAGGTAGAAATGGGAATCGATGAACGCGGTGGCGTTGGGATAATCCTCTGTTCGATATTCCACCGGCTGGGCATGACCACAGGTCCATGGGCAGCCTCTTCCGTAGCCGATCCGGGCTTGAAAGATTTCCTGCGCCGGTACAGGCCTCCTTTGCCACTGTCCGACGTGCAGCCCTTCGGCGGCTAACGCTTCTTGAACCTTTTCACGAAAGACTCTGGGGGAGACGGAAAGCTCTAACTCGTCCGGTTTGACGCCAACCACATAGTTATAGAAGACAGATTCGCACTGTGGCGGGACATACGGTGTTTCGATGCCTTTGATTTTAGAGAGGTGTTCCGTGAGGAAGTTGCAGTTTCGGATGCGTAAGGCGTTATTCGTATCTAGCCTTTTTAGTTGGCTACGAATGAACGCTTGGCCGAACACATCACCGCGATACATCCAGCCTAGCCCAAAAGCATTGTACTCCTGCTCCTGCCGTTCTCTGCCCGGCACAACCAATTCGCCGAAGTATTGTAGCAGCGCTGCTTGTTTGTGGTAATTCTCATCGTCGGTGACGAATAGACCGCCCTCGCTGCCTGTCGTCAGTGTTTTTGACATCTGCGTGCTGAACCCTGCGACATCCCCAATCGCACCGCACGGCATGCCTTTATACCTTGAACCGTGTGCTTGGGCAGCATCCTCAATGACTTTGAGTCCGTGTTGCTTAGCAATCGCGAGGACTCCGTCCATATCCGCCGGCATCCCGTGGATGTGAACGGCGATCACCGCTTTCGTCCGTTCCGAGAGTTTGGCTTCAATCTGTGCAGGGTCGATGCAGAATGTCTTGGGATCGATGTCAGCAAAGATTGGGATAGCGTTGTGGTGAAGGACAGCAGCTGCCGTTGCCCAGAATGTAAAGGCTGGAACGATCACCTCGTCGCCCGGTTCGATTCCCAAAGCGGCGATGCACATGTGGAGTGCGGCGGTACCGCTGTTGGTCGCTGCCCATTCTTGGGACAATGCTTCGGACTGAATCTTACGCTGTTCGTTGATACTGTCGCTGGACAGCACTTCCATCACCGCCTGCCGATCCGCATCGGTAATGTGGGGCCAAGGTTTAATCGTTCCTTCTGGAATTATCGGTTGGCCACCGTGGATTGCGAGTTGTTCTGACACGGGTTCTCCTTTCTTTGGTTCAATGGTTCATTAGTTCATTGGTTCATTAAACTCTTGAACCATATTTTTCTAGGACAACGGATAGATTTATCACACCGATGGAACTTTGGGCAGCAGCATATATTATCTTTGTAATGATAACCCAAGAATGTTACGAGGAATTGTCGCGTTCTTGGCTTTTCTGTGCTAATAGGAGAGGGTGAGAATTAACATGCCAATTACGCTGCCACAATGTCCTGCATCCCCTCCCACTCCAACCAGATATCGGTCATCGCTTCAGGTCGGTAATCGGGGTGATCGACATGACGCAAGCGGAAGAAGATTGCGTATCGCGCGTGTGGTGAGACATTGGCTGCCGCAGTATGCGCAATCTGGTAGTGCGCTATAATGACATCGCCGGGCTCCCCGGTGATTTGATGTGGCTCCGGCAATTCGACCGGCGGCATCCCGTCAAGGAGTGATTCGGGCCCGTGTTCCTGAAAATATTTCTCGTAGACGTGATGTGTCCCGGGCCATACGGTGAAATTGCCAGAGTATGGCTGCGGCACATGGCTGAGGTACACACCCACCAGCATTGTGAAGTTGCGGATTACGCCTTTGGGGACACCGTTGTGCGGCGAGTACATTCCATCAAGGTGGCCGCCCGGTTTCGGCGGCGGGTCTTGTATACTTGGAAACCGGAGTGCGATTTGTCCTCCCTTTGGACGAATAATTTTTCCGACCCCGATTGCAGATTCCGCCAACTCCCACGCGGGTGTTCGGTTTAGCAGATCCGTGATGATGGGTGATCCCTGAAGTTCTGGACAGTACGATCTCGATCGGAAGGTCACCATTTCGTCGGTGTTCATCCCTTCACCGACCGAATTATTGATTCCCCGGAGGGCTGACTCCACCATCACTTGTGGCACAACACCAGGAACCTTGACAAACCCGTTCTTGAAGATTTCCTGTTTTTGTGCGTAAGTAAGTTCCATAAGTTGTCGTTACTCCTCCTCATTAGAAAATTGGATGGGTCTCTAGTGAAAAGTATGCCACGCTAGTATACGAAAGTCAACTGCAAAAAGCATGAAACGTGATACCCCGATCCGATCGGGATCTACGGTCTTGTAAGCAGTAAGGAAAAACGATCGTTGTTCCCTACGGTTTCTGTAGCACGATTTTTTAACATGAACGAGATTAAAAAAGGTTGTGTTTTCCACGTGACAATGAAAATTACACATTTTACACACGAAAATGGGTAAATTGTCCCTACCTTGGAATTATAGTGAATTCTAAAAATAAATAGACACTTTCGCCCCCCCGGTAGGTGCGGTTTCCTAACCGAACCGATATTGTATCTGTTATAGAGACAATTAGCACCTAGGTTAGCCACTGCTGCGGCGCAGAGCTCCAATGGATTGAGATTTTCGCTGCGCTGCAACCTACCCTCAATGAAATCGAAGTATCTTAAACTGGGGCGATCGCGGGTTAGGAACCTGTGGCTACGATTAGATTTCCATTGTCATGTACCAAAGTTCTACACACTATTTATATGCGATTGCCCTGTAAATTAGGAAAAAAACCTTGACAAAGCGGAGGGGATCTATTACAATAGGGTTGCCGCGGGCGAGTGGTGGAATGGCAGACACAATGGACTTAAAATCCATCGCCCGTAAATGGGTGTGAGGGTTCAAATCCCTCCTCGCCCACCATTTTGAGTTACACAATTGGATAAACACTATCAGACTTCCGGTAGGGCACCGATTGGGGACTGTAGCAAATAATGATCGTTGTTCCTATAAAGACAACAAAAAAGCAGTCGCTGTCCTAAATTTCAATAGGGAGGGAGGAAAATGTACCGATGGTCTAAAACTGCTGCTATAGTTATAGGCTTGTTGGCTGTTTGCATGATTGGTTGTGGTGAAGATGAAGCAACTGAAGAAACTATTACTGGTATCACACAAAATAGTACTGTCACAGTGACCTTTGACGATGACCCAGGTCATGTAACAGCTAGTGATGGGACCGTCAGAGGTTCTGGCAACGAGCGTACAATATCGGATTTTTCACATGGTCCGCTCGACCTCACAATTTCTTGGACCAATAAGGGCATAAACATCATAGAACGACGCACCGAGACAGTTGACATAGTTCCATCGTCAATTGGTGGTGTTACGCCGCCACCGTCTGATATTACTTTGCCAACGCGTGATACCGACTGTAAAGTTGGTAATATTATTCAACCAGGCGAAAGCTGTACTTACCCTGGGACCGATGCGACGCTTTCGGTTTTTGAGGACGGGACAGCGCAATTTCTGCTCTTCACAGCGGGCGGCGATATACGTATCGAAAATGCAAGCATCAATGGTAAGCGTTACACCCTTGTTGCTGTTAAGCGCGATGATGGATCCCGGGAAATAATAAAGGTTGGGGAATAAAGCCCCAAAATTTTTCCCATAGCTCGGAAACAACGGCAAAAAGCGAAAAATGGCGGTATGCGATACTAAGAAATCTATAAAACTTGGCGCAGGGTAGAGCAGTCTGGTAGCTCGTCGGGCTCATAACCCGGAGGACGGGGGTTCAAATCCCTCCCCTGCAACCATATTTGGTTTTATTGGAGACAGGAAAGCCCACGGGAAATGTGCTTGTTCAGGTGCATTTCCCTTTTTTCTTATGCCGGTGTAGCTCAGTGGTAGAGCACACGACTCATAATCGTGCTGTCTGGAGTTCAACTCTCCACACCGGCACTCATAAGCACTTATCTGAGGGGTGCTCATAAATATTCTCTGTGGGAGTCGCGATTCGGAGATCGCTCCTACAGGATCTTGGCTGAATTATGAGAGCCCCTGAATTATCTAGCCGCCTAGCGCGGCTTTTTTATTTTTGCTCATGTTAAGAAACAGTGCAAAGAAACCGAGTTTTCAAGAAAAAACTCGGTTTCTCTGAGCTGCTCGGCACTTTCTTTTGATTCGAGATTCTGTCATGGCCGCTGGCTTTGTGCAACGCACCCACCGCTTTATCACTCAACACCAGATGATCCAACCAAGGGAAACAGTGCTTGTCGGTGTTTCTGGCGGTGTTGATTCACTTGCCTTGCTTTACGCTTTGCACACACTACGTCATCAACTCGATTGCCAACTCCATGTCGCTCACCTCGACCACGGTTTTCGCGAGGATTCGGCGGGGGATGCGGTGTATGTCGCAGAACAGGCAGATCAGTTGGGTATCCCGATTTCAAGCATAAGAATTGATGTGCCACAACTGATGTGGGATCAGAAACTCTCCGCTGAAGTGGCAGCACGACAAGCGCGATATCAGTTCTATGAATGTATCTCTAAGCGAATTGGGGCGACGAAGATTGCGTTGGGACATCATCGCGGCGATCAGGCAGAAACGGTCTTGATGAATCTGTTGCGCGGGGCGGGCGCATCTGGCTTAAAGGGGATACTCCCGGTGCGGGAAGGGAAGTTCATTCGTCCTTTGCTTGCCTTTTCGAGGAAGGAGATTGAGGATTTTGTGGCGCAGCTTGGATTACAACCCCGCTGTGACGCTACAAATTATCAACTCAACTACCTCCGCAATCGGGTTCGCTTAGAACTTATCCCCGCCTTAGAGCGCGCTTATAACCCCAATATCCAGAGCGTCTTGAACCAGACAGCCGAACTGTTACAGGTGGAATCGGATTATCTGGAGATGATCGCTCATGATGCGTTTCAAGCGTGCCGGATAGAATCCTACACACCTGACACTGTTGTTCTGGATCGCCGTTTATTTCGGCAACATCATCTCGCTTTACGTCGGCGAATCTTGCGATTGGCTGTCGCAGAGGTGTTTGGAGAGATTAGAGATCTTTACTTCAATCATTTTGAGTCAATGTTGAATTTGATTGATGGGGAAGCACCGAATAGTGCTTTGGATCTGCCCAATGGCGGGGCGTTTCGACGGGCGTATAACCGCGTTCTTATCCAGAAAGCAGCAGACAGCCATCCTCCATTTGAGTATGAGGTTGCAGTGCCGGGGCATACCCCACTTCCGCGGTTAGATGCGGAGATGATTGCCACCGTTGTGGAACACCCAATCAACTGCGCAGTGGCAGATAAGTTCCCTGATGGTAAATTCCAAGCCGTGTTTGATCTTGATCGGCTTCAACTTCCGCTGATGCTTCGACAGCGGCGAGACGGCGACCGGTTTCATCCGTTTGGGATGCGGGGCACGAAAAAGTTGAAAGATCTGTTAATCGATACCAAGATCCCTCGACAGAAACGAGGGCGGATACCCGTGTTGATGAGTGGGGATGAGATTATTTGGGTCGTTGGCTACCGAACGAGCGAACCGTTCAAAATCCGAGCCGAGACGAGGCGGCGGCTATATTTGAGTTACTCACCTTCTACCAAAATTGATGAAAATGGAAATTGAATCGACGCTAATCTCCGAAGCAGAAATTCAAAGGCGTGTCCGTGAATTGGGTCAACAGATCTCCGACGATTACTTCGATCGCGAGCTGGTGCTTGTCTGTGTTCTCAAGGGTGCAGCTTTATTCTTTGCGGATCTGTTCCGCACGCTCTCGATTCCTGTGCGCTGCGAGTTTATCCAACTTTCGAGTTATGACGATAGAACGGAATCGGCAGGGCATATTCGGACAGTCCAGGGATTAAACGGAAACCTTCACAACGCGGACGTGGTTGTTGTGGAGGATATCGTTGACACAGGACAGACCGTGAGTTTTCTCATGAAGGAGATCCAGGCGTTGGAGCCTGCAAGCGTGAAAGTGTGTAGTCTCTTAAACAAGCCAAGCCGAAGAATCGTGCCAACGCCGATCGATTATGTCGGTTTTGAGATTCCAGACGCCTTTGTCGTTGGATACGGCTTGGACTACGCGCAGAAGTACCGGAATTTGCGTGAGATTTATCACATCAAAACGTGAGATGACAATCCCTTTGATTTTAGGCATAAGATAGTTTATAGTAAACACGAGAAATAAGGGTGAAGTCCCCCTGACAAGGGGGATTTAGGGGGTTGGTTGTGCATTGAAAGTGTATCAGTAATTCTAAAATCTACTATAATTGACCGCAGAGACGCAGAGAACGCAGAGGAAAATATTTTTTTCTGTCCTTGTCACCTCGACATCAGTGCAAACACAATTTGATTATACAACAAAGGAATACCCAGATGAATCAGACTGTTAAATTAACAACTGATCAGATCATCAGTGCTATCCATGAGATGCCTCCAGAAGAGTGTCGAATGCCACTGTATACACTTGCAGAGCGTGCGGCAGTCGATCGAGAGGAACACATGGATTATGCCAAATCACAGATTCGACAGTTATGTGAGTCTCGCGGATTGGATTGGGATGCCATGACCGAAGCAGAACGTGAAGATTTTATTGATAACTTAATCCATGAGGACCGTGAATGCAGCCGGTAGTCGTCTATGATACGAACGTTTTGTTCTCTAGCGGGACTTACGCAGCAAGTTTATAAGTCCCCCTGATAAGGGGGATTTAGGGGGTTAAAAATCAAAAATCTACCCCTGTGTGCCAAATTTGCGTAAGTTCTGTCTAGTATACTTTGGAGCAGTAAGCCCAATCGCTGTATTGAACTGGCACGTCAGAACATAGTTATGGGTGTTGGATTTCACGGTTCCTGTTCAACCCAACCTACATCACCTCCCTCAACAAAGATCGCTCAGATCTCCCTCAATAGCCATCGAACGGCGTTTTGCTGAATCTTCACGTATGCCGGATTCCATAGCGCAGCAACAGTATGGCCCGGCGCAAGATAGCAGATCCGTCCCTTTCCGTAGTCGTATGCCCACCCCGCCTCGCAAGCTGCGCCAAGCTCGTTGAACCCCAACCCATCTTCGTTGATGCTCCGCATGAAAACGTGTGCCGGATCTCCGTCGTAGGTCATGTAGTGCTGCTCATCGGTCACAATGAAATCGGTCGCACCCTGGGTGATGGGGTGGTCTGGATCAGTAAGTGTAACCTTGAACGGTCGAACCGGTGGATGCCCTTCGGTTGCTGCCCCTAACACCGCACGAAAGGTCGCATTGCCTCTGGCGATGTAGGTGGAATTATGATAAAACAGGGCAACGCCGCCGCCTTCAACAAAATCTTTGACCGCCTGTGCCTGTGGTTCGGTGATCCAATCGACAGCGGTTGCCTCGACCTCTGGCACCGGTGGTTCGCTCACGTTTGGTGGTAGCGATCCCCCCGCACCGTAGCCATCGGGCCAGATCATGCCGTCTCGAAAAGTGATCAGCATTTTGTAGCCGTCCAGAGTTTCTGCATTGAGCAGCTTCACGTCGTCGGTGAAGTCGATGGTAAGTCCAAGGTCCCGCACTAATGTTTTGCCTAGCGCTGTCCGAATGTAGTCTGAGTTGTGATAGCGATCGCCGATCACGGCAAACGCGGTGTTTTTCTCTAGCATGTTTGATTGACCTCCTAAGAATAATGCGTAATGCCCCGATTGGATCGGGATCCACAGTCTCGTAAGTCTCCGATGAATCGGAGCCAACGATACCGGGACGTGATGCGTAAGAAAAAATGGAACGGAGAGCTCCGTTCCCTACAGCTTACATCTATGGTGGGTTTTACGATTAACTTGACATATTTGAGTTGTAGGAGGGAACTCCGATTCCCGACTATCAGAGCATTTAGTCGCGATTCGGAAGGTACGCCCCCTACAGAAGAGGTGTCAATATATTTTTATAATTCACCATAGTTCATTGGTTCACCAGTTCATTGAATAGGTGAACCATTGGGGTTGCCCCCACAGATGTAGGATTGCATTAAGGGGAAATTGATTCAATAGCATCCGTAACCCCTGACTCACGCTCTACCTCAATGCGTACAAGGAATCTCTGTACCATCAGATAGGCGATAATCCCAACGACCGCATTCCCAATAGTGATACCGATGAAGATTCCCTTCAACCCGTATACCTTTGATCCCAGATACGCCAACGGTAGGACGAAAACGAAGAGATGTAGTATGATGACCAACGATGCTTGTAACGGCTTTCCCAAAGCGTTGAACATCGAATTAATCAGCGTAGAAATCCCATACATCCCGTAACTGATTGGGATAATCTGTAAAAAGAGAACAATGGAGGCAACTACTGTCTTGTCATCATTAAAAATTGGCGCGATGATCCCGGCACAGAGGCAAAGGACAGCGAACGCAATGCTTCCCCATATCAGTGAGAATTTCGAGCCAAACCGTAACGCCGCTCGAATCCGGTCATAATTGCCCGCACCGAAATTCTGTCCAACAAAGGGGGTCATCGCCATTGACAGCCCCCACAGCCCAATTAGTGACAGTGCCTCTAACCGCCCTCCCACACCAAGCGCGGCGACAGCCTCCTCGCCGTATTCGGAGATCATCCGGGTAATAACCGCCATTGACAACGGCTCCATTACATTTGTCCCCGCCGCCGGAACACCGATGTAAAGGATCTGTTTCCACGAATCGAAGGTGCGTTTCGGATCGAATACCGGCAGCCGAATCATCCCTTCACGTTTCCCCAAAATCCATAACGAAGCGGTGAATGTCACCCCCCAAGAAACTACCGTTGCCAGCGCCGCGCCTCGTAACTCCAATCGGGGAAACGGACCGATGCCGAAAATCAGAAATGGATCCAAGATGATGTTCACCAGTCCGGCGATAATCATAATAGTCGCGGGCGTTTTGGCGTCACCTGTGGCACGAATCGCACCGTTGCCGACCATCGGAATCACGAGCAACCCCACTCCCAGACACCAAGGGATCATGTAGTCGGAAATGAGTTTGAGTATCTCACCCCTTGCTCCCATCAGGGAGAAGATGGTATTCAGGTTTGTTAGTCCGATAAGAGAAAAGCAGGTGACAATGAGGAAGGCTAGCCCCAATCCATCGGTCGCGAGTCGTTGCACCCTCAGCTGATGCCCCTCTCCAATTGCTCTGGCGATGGTTGAAGAGGTGCCAACGCTTAGTCCCATTGCGATGCTCATGACAATATAGCTGATGGGAAAGGTGAACCCCATCGCTGCCAACGGTTCGGCACCCAATCGCCCAATGTAGAAGGTATCAACGACGGTAAACAGAATAATCGCCATAATTCCGAATGCCATCGGTGTCGCTAGAGATATGAGTGTTTTTCCCACTGGTCCCTGTAGCAGTTTTGCTTTATTTTCGTCGGATTTTTGATTGTTCACTGCGTCCTTTTCGTTTCGGTAAATTTCAACTAATGCTCATATCAAGAAATCGTGCAATAACCAATGGTGCTAGTTTGAAGCTGTTGATAACGTGAAACTGATGCGTGAAAC
>JAGWBT010000208.1:0-679 GCA_021295755.1 Candidatus Poribacteria bacterium | reverse complement strand
ACATAAGAAGAATGAATCAACCGATAAACCCTTGAACAATGTGGAAAAGACTTTCTCACTAAACTAGCACCAAAGGTTAATAGGAACCGGGGTTGTTGATAAATACGGGCGGCGTAACCCTGCCCCTACGGTTTCACTCCGTGATTCGCACTTTCTTTTTGCACGACGTTCAATTAAACGTTGCCTTCTACGATGGCGATTTCCTCGTCGGTCAAGTTGTAGAGTTGATAGACCACCTGATCAATCAGTGCGTCGGCACCCTGAATGCGGGTGAGCAATGGGTCAAGTATGTTGCAGCTACGTGTAAATTCGCGCTCCAGCAATTCTTGGAAATTTCGGTCTGATGGATCAACGGCGATGGATCGACGGTTGCTCTTGAGGATCTCAAGTAGTTCTTCAAACGACAGATCGAAGTAATCCTGGATCTTGGTCTTGTTTTTGAGCGAATCAATTTCGACCCCGATTTCCCGTTCCAACCAGCGCAGGAAGCCGCGAATTTCCTCCCCTTTGGCTCTGTTCATCTCAACCATCTCCTCCGCTTGGAAAGCGAGCAGGTCATGGACGACATCAGAACGCTCTAAGTCGGCGGTGAGATGGTATTTCACAAAGCCGAGAACACAGTCGGTGCTGCCTCTGTCGAGGCAGCGTTGGTAGAGGATTTTGGCTTTTTCGAGTTGGC
>JAGWBT010000207.1 GCA_021295755.1 Candidatus Poribacteria bacterium | reverse complement strand
ATAATCAGAAAAATCCTTCAGTCCTGCTCAAGTGTATCAAATTTCGCTGAAAAATCAAAGCCATTTTGTCGCATAAAAAAAGCCCCGACCGAATCAAACGGCTGAGGCTTTGTTGCTGTTATTAAGGAGTCTGCTCTCATTCTTAAAGGGTTAAGGAATGGGAGCGATTGAGATGCCTCCAATCCCTCGGTAATGGTACGAGTTAGACTTAATCTCTCCCCAACGCGTTGGAGCCAGTCCCTGCGGCGAGACTGGTAACCGTGGATCCCATTCGCGTGCTGCAAAATCTTTAGCGAGGTTATCAGTCAACTGTATCAATTGACGGTCATCTAACCGAAAACGGTAAATATTAAAAACCCCAATTGCCCCTCCTATCAGGATAGATTTTCCGTCCGCTCCCCACCCGGTTCCTTGTGCAACCAATAGGGCACCGGGGGGCAGCGCCACCGGCTCAAAATCAATTACTTCATGTTTTGACCGATGAAGTGTAGCAATAACCATAGAATACTCATGAGCGACCCCAGCGGCAAGCGGTTTCGTAATTACCGTATAGAGAATCTTTTCTCCATCCGGCGACCACCCACCCATACGTATGAACGACCGGTCGACCGGCTGTGACACTAACCATCGTTTCGTACCATTGGCATTAGCCACATAAATTCCGCCCTCAATCCCGTTCTCATTCTCGAAGGTCGCTTCAAAAGCAATCTGTTTCCCATCAGGAGACCACTTAGGGGAACCGATAAAGTCCGCTTCTGTTACCAACCGGAGGTCATTGCCATCGAGGTCCATCGTATAGAGGCGACCAATATCCTCGCCGCGCATAAAAGCGATCCGTTTTCCGTCGGGACGCCAGTGTGGGTGTCCATCATAGGCAGGATGACGGGTTAGATTGCGTAAATTGCGCCCATCGGCATCCATCACATAAATATCGGGGTTAGTTTCGCCATGTCGATAACTATGGAATGCAATCTGTTGTCCGTTAGGAGACCAAGTAGGCCAAATATCCATTCCCTCGTTGAATGTGAGTCGTATTTGGTGACTTCCATCCGAGCGCATCGTGTAGATTTCACTATTCCCATCTCGCCTCGAATAAAACACGATTTTTGCATGAAGGGTGCTAGTGGTCAGCCAAAGACTGACCACTATAAACAATATCCGCAAGGTGGCACCTCCTTTAATCTATATCAAACCATACAGACTTTATGCTGCGTTTACCGGCATTGCCTGTAATATTGGTTCCATTCTTGACCAAATCGACTCGCGTGTACGCATCGATTTCAAATGTGCCTCCTGCACTAGGCAGGTCCACACTTGTCCACCCGGACTTAGTCAATTCTTGAGAGCCCTGTCCGTTTGATTGGAAGTTGATACTGGTAACAATCTTATCTGTTTCACTCCAAGTGTTGGTTTCATTTCTGACGTGGTGTTTCCACTCCCATTCGCCGGTAATCGACTCGCTAGTATTATTTTTAGCAAAGACTTTGTGCCAGCAATAAGTGGAAACACTATGCCATTCTAGTTTACCAACTTCTACAATCCACTCAACACCTGCGTTATCGGTGTCGTTTCTATGAACATGACTATTAATCCCATGAGGTTGATTGTCCCCGCCAGCAAAAACACCAGCAGTAATAACCAATGCCCCAACTGCCGCAAAAACTACTATTCCCAAACGCATAACCTTCGAATGTTGCTTTGTCCGTTTCATAATGAACCTCCGTTTGTTAAAACGAGTGAATATGGTTCGCTTTTTACCAAGCCTTCACAGTGTTAATAACTTGGCTTCACCCTATTTAAGGCAAGACCCGTGCCAACATAGTAAATTATGCTGACTCTTCAGGCGTGGCGCAGGTTTGAGAGGAGGTTTGCTATTTGTTCTTCCGAGCAAAATCGTCCGGAAATCCGGACATAACAGACAGATGTCGGGACAATATCGGACACACCTTCTGGCATTATCAATCATCGAATTCCATATTTTTTCAATCGGCGGTATAAAGCCTGTCGGCTCAACCCAAGTTGCCGGGCGGTCTTGGTAATATCACTCGCATTAGCCACTAAGGCGCGCCGAATCTGCTCCTGCTCGTCGAGCATCGACTCAACTGGGGATGACAATGGACTCGCTACATCAGTCTCTGTTCTTGAAAAAGAAAACACATCAACGTGAGGAAAGTGAAAATGTAGGTGTTCGGGTTGAATTGCTGCACCTTCGCTTACAATCAACGTATGTTCAATGATGTTCCTCAGTTCACGCACATTGCCCGGGAGACCGTATCCCTCCAAAGCCGCCACCGCTTTAGGTGTCAATTCTGGGGTTGGCACTTCCATCTGAGCCGCAAGCGCACTCAACATGTACTCGGCAAGGGGCAGAATATCCTCTTTTCGCTCGCGTAACGGTGAAATCTCAATCAGCATTACAGCTAAACGAAAGTAGAGATCTAACCGGAACAACCCCGCCTCGACCTTAGCCTTGAGGTCCGCATTGGTGGCTGCTATCACCCGGATATCCACCTTCTTGCTTTCTGTTGCACCGATTGGCGTGATAACACGCTCGTCCAGTGCCCGCAGGAGTTTGGCTTGGGTTTCGATTGGCATGTCACCGATTTCGTCGAGAAACAGTGTCCCACCTTTGGCACGTTCAAAGTAGCCCGTCTGATCCGCGATAGCACTAGTAAACGCCCCACGGATATCGCCAAAGAAGATAGATTCCGCCAGTTCATGGGGAATCGCCCCACAGTTGAGCGGCACAAATGGTTGTGATGTCCGTGGTCCCCCAAGGTGAATGGCTCGTGCGACCACTTCCTTGCCGACGCCGGTTTCCCCCGTAATTAAAACCGAGGTGATGTCGTTGTTGCGGAGTTGGTAAATCGTTGTATGAATGTTTTGCATTGCATCGCTGTCGCCAAAGAGCATAGAATGGTCCTTGTTGTTATTTGTTGAAAAATCGGTTCTATATCTTAAAGGGTACAATAAAAGGTAAGCAGCGTGCAAATCTAAATTCGCTAGAGTTAAACTCTATCAAAAATAAATTAGATGAGGAGTTTTTTTTATTGATAGTTTGACAGATTGAGTTGAATTCCATTCTGAAAGTCTTCAGTCTGACCCACTTTGGGGTGATTTTGGACACTCATCTCGGTTTTTGGCGAATCATACAATTATAAAAAAATGAATGAGAGATGATTTTGCCATGGTTTCCGATTATATCTGCCAAGAGACAAACTGAGCAGCTTGTGCAATGTAAGACGATTTCAATGCCAAGAAATTGTCTCTATACTTTGACAACTGTTTTTGTATTGACCAATATTTCCCGATTACGTATAATGAAAGAAGATGTACTCTACACAAACGGATAAGGAGAATCAGCGATGGCAGAAAAGAGATACCGAGTCGGCGTGGTTGGGCTAACGGGGATCGGGGCAAATCGTTTGGAAGCAGATTCAGAAGCGGTGCTGAACACCCCGATGCCGGGTTCGCATGTCGCATCTTACGAAGCACTCC
>JAGWBT010000206.1 GCA_021295755.1 Candidatus Poribacteria bacterium | reverse complement strand
GGGGCGTTGACGGAACTGATCCAATGAAAAGCGATATCGCAATTTTAAACTGAGATTAGAAAGAACGGGTAAAGCAGTTAAATATCTTGCGGCAAACGACAACTCAATTTAAAATCTGCTACCTTTCCCTAGCTAGTTGATGTCCATCAAACTCCCAGTAGTTTCCTACGGTGCTCTATCCACCCCTCTACTCAGACGCATTTTCGGAAACTCGCTTCTTCGCTAAGAGCGTCTGTATTTCGTAGATAGATCCACCACGCCCACTCCGCCGAGGATTATCGGGGCGAGGAACAGGAGGAGTATCGGTATAGCGGGGTTCCCGGACCTGTTTACCACGCAGCATCGCAGCGTCTAAGGCAGTCCAGTCAGTAATGGGTCGTTGAGCCAACGTGTCAGCTGCAGAGTATTGAAGTAGAAGCAAACGGCGCGACTGTCCACTAGAGTTAGGTGCAGAGGCGTGTAAGGTACGGGTGTGATGGATAGTGAGCGTTATCCGGTCTGAAATCGGGGTCAGTAATTCCACCAACAAAGACATCGTTCTCGTAATGGTCGTAAACTGGACCTTTATGCGAACCTGGAATAAACAGCAGGCAGCCGTTATCCTTTGTCATATCGTCAATCGCTAAACCGACCGACAGCATATCATCGTTAGTTACAGGCGTGGCAAACGCAAAATCCTGATGCCACTCAACCGGACTACCGAATCCAGCGGATTTCATGTTAAGCTTGGAGGTGTCATAACGAATATTCGATCCAATCAGTTGGGCAACGCTGTCGAGAATATAGTCGTGGCGAAGCATCTTATCGTAAATTGGATGCAGGACTACCGGATTTTTGAGACGCCGCAATTGCGGTGCGTTTGGCGTGTGCCCTGGCTCAAGGTCAAAAACGTCGGTATGTTCAGTCACCTCGCGGGATTTATCAACAAATTCATCAGTAATCCTGCGCAGCTCCACGAGATCTTCCGTTGAAATTACGTTTTCAACAACGATATAACCGTTGGTGTGATAGAAGTCGACCTGCTCTTTAGTCAGCATATAGAACTCCTTTCATGCAAAGTCAAGTTATAGCTTGGAAAAAAAATGGGTCAGAGGCATCGTTGCGCTTCCTGCTCAATATACGTCCGTAACTCCTGTGGCAGTGCGAGCAATGTGCCCACCGCAGCATTCTCTCGAATCCGTTCCGGTTTTGATGTCGCCGGAATCACTACGCTTATCCGCATGTCTGCGAGAATCCACGCCAATAAGGCCTGTGCCCATGTTTCTATGCCATGCGCTTCAAGCGGTGCGAGATCCGGCTCCCTTCTGAGTCCCGTCACCAATCTCCCCACGTCGAGTGGCTGCATTACAATCACGCCGATACCAAGTTCCTCGGCTAGCGGCAAAATCTCCTGTTCGCACGTTCGTTCCAACACGTTGTAGGGAATTTGAATCGTACTGATCCGTCCGCCCTTCATGATTCGGATCATCTCAGGATAAGATGTGGTCATATAGTGTGTGATTCCAATGAGACCGATTCTCCCTTCTGCCTTCAATCCTTCTAGCATTGGCAGGTGGGTCTCCCAATCCAAGAGATTATGAATCTGAAAGACATCAATATAGTCGGTCCGAAACCGTTCAAAAGATCGCGCAATCTCAGCTTTACCCTGCGACAGCCCCGTACACCAAACCTTAGTCGCAAACTGGAACTGCTCTCGCTTCCCCTCCGTTGTTACGCCAACCACACTTTCACTCTCACCGTACATCGGCGATGAATCGAGGAAGGCAACCCCCTCCGAGAGACAAGCTGTGACAATTTTCTGACGCACAGCGATTTCCGCCTGTGAGCGGACATCAAACGTCTTCCAAGTGCCCATTCCGATAGGCGGCACCTCAAGCGTTGCCAGTTTTCGTGTCTGCATACTATCGCTCCTCCACGGCCGGTTCTTGGAAAAAATCCAACTCAGAAAGTTGATTTACGACTAAAACCAAGTTTAATGGAACTCGCTCAATCATCATATTCGGGGAGGTCAGGTTAATATAGATCTGATATACGCAACGCCCTTAGCAAACAGATCTTCACCCGGATGTCTCGGTTGTCCCAGATGTTCAGGTGCCCAAATGCCCTGGTAGTTGATCTTCTGTAGCGCTGCGACAACAGCGGGGAAATCGACGCGCCCCTCGCCGAGTGGCACTTCCCGCCCCATGGGCCAGAGATTCGTGTGGTCCCGAAAACCACAACAATGAATCTTTTCTGCGAACTCCATCACCAAAGCACACATATCTCCGCCAATGAAATCCATACCGGTACACAGCATCACCCCATTAGACGGACTGGGAACAGCATTGACCAATCGTCGCAAATCGTTGGAAGTCGCCACTAGGAACGGACCTCCCCAGCCGTCAGCTGTATAATTTCCGTAATCTTCAAGACGCACACCGGCTGCGACCGCCCGCTCACGAATTCCGTCCGGTAACAGTCGATGCAGTGTGTGGTTCCCAATACCAACACCGTTCGCTTCTGCCACCGGCATCAATTCACGATATATGTCAATCAAGCTCTCCCAACACGCTTGGGCTTGTACAGCGTCTGTTGGTTTGGCGATATCAATGATTTGCAGCACCGATGTAATACCCACTTCTCCCGCAACTTCAATCATGCGCGCCATTGCATCAATAGCACGACGATCACGACCTAACAAAATCTCTGGACTTGTGGTGCCACCGCGTGAGTGGGTCCGATATGGGAGTGGAGGCCATTTCAGCAATCGCCAAGATGCGTCCTTTATCACGAGACCATTGTCCTCTAACTTACCCTTGATCTCCCGGAAATGTGTTAGATCTGGATATCCGTTTTCCTCAAATCCGGGAAGCGCGGGACAGCTGATAGAAACGCGCTCAGTTTCTAATTGTTTGCAACGATCAATGGTTGCTTGCACATCGGTCAACGCGCCAACTCCTAGTTTCATGGGGTTTTCCTCCGTCTCGGAAAAATCAGCAATTACACTTATACAGCAATCAGCGATTTGATATAATCAACTGCCTTGGCCTCTAAATCTTCACCCGGATATCTCGGTTTCCCTAGGTGTTCTGGATTCAGAATACCCTGATAACCAACACCCCGCAAAGCGGTTACAACAGCGCGGAGATCAACCCGCCCCTCACCAAGCGGCACTTCCCGTCCGGCAGGCCATCGCTCCGAATGGTCTCGAAGTTGGCAGAAGTGAATCTTTTCCCCAAATTCTTCTACCAGTGCCGGTACTTCCCCACCAGGGATATCCATGCCGGTACATAACGCCACCCCATTCGCCGGACTCGGAACAGCATTGATTAATCGATGCAATTCCTTCCAAGTCCCTACTAAGAAGGGGCCGCCCCAAGCATCTGACCTAAAGTTCCCGTAATCTTCAATGCGTACATCTGCTGCAACAGCCCATTCACGCACGTCGTCTGGCAAAATTCGGTGAAGACTGTGATTTGCTATGTGAACCCCGTTTGCTTCTGCCATCGGGATGAGTTCGCGATAAATGTCGATAAGCCCCTCCCAGCATGCTTCCTCTTGGGCAGGATTCATCGGTTTGCCCAAACTCACGTAGTGCAACACTGACGTGATACCAACCTCTCCTAACACTTCAATCGTGCGCAACATGGCATCAATACA
This sequence comes from Candidatus Poribacteria bacterium, assembly GCA_021295755.1. Classification (NCBI taxonomy): domain Bacteria; phylum Candidatus Poribacteria; species Candidatus Poribacteria bacterium. The sequence continues at coordinate 430 of JAGWBT010000206.1, read as the reverse complement.
GCGACGGTCACGGGTCAACAAGATGTCCGGATTCATTGAGCGCTCCGTCCGCCAAGGACGTGAGGGCCACCGCGCAAAATGGTAAGTGACGCTCGGCACCTCCAGACCATTGTCCTCTAATCTTCCCTTTAGTTCCCGCAGGCTGTTTGCATCCGGATACCCATTGTCTTCATATCCAGTAAGAGAACCGATATAAACACATTCGACACCAAGTTTTCTGCAACGATCAACGGTCGCTTGCACATCGGACGATGCGCCAATTCCAACTTTCATAGGGTGCTCCTCTGTTAAAAAAACCACCGTGCCTGTTATGACCGTAACCTACGTTACTAGCCTACCTTCTGTCCAAGTACTTGACATACTCCCCGCCCTAAAGGACGGGGATTCTTTTGTCCTTCAGGCGCGTGAATTGCGCTATCAACAAGGATTG
>JAGWBT010000205.1 GCA_021295755.1 Candidatus Poribacteria bacterium | reverse complement strand
AGAAAAAGCCCGTTTCCAGCTGTTCGACGACAAATGCTGGACTGTGCCAACGTTGGCTGGTGGGAGACTTTATCTTCGCAATCAGAAAGAGATGGTCTGTTTGGATTTGAGATAGATGTTAGTTCATTAGTGTTTTGTCGAGATATGAATCTCGACCTACAGGCTACCTAGCAACTTAGGTGACTTCAATTCTATTTGGGAGAAGGGTTTATGTCCAAAGATACGGACATTCGGATTCTGGATGTAAGCTACGATTTCGAGGAGTACCAATACCGCACCCCGCTCAAATTCGGTGGTGTTCCAGTAAACTATACCCTACTGTTGAATGTGCAGCTTCAGGTGCAGACACGCGATGGAAAAGAGGCGGCAGGTTTGGGGTCAATGACGCTTAGCAACGTGTGGGCGTTCCCACCACGTTACGTTCCTTTTGACCAAAGTCTTGAGGCGATGAGACGGCTCTCAGAACGGTTGGTTGAAACTACACGCAAATGCAATCTGTGCGCTCACCCCGTAGATCTCTCTGAGGCACTTGAACCTGAATTCCTGCGAATCGCAGCCGATCTTTCTGCGGAAATGCAGCTCGCTACACCAATACCAAAACTCTGCACTGTGGTTACGGCAAGCCCCATTGACGCAGCTATCCACGATGGATTCGGTAAGGCAAACGGTATCAACAGCTACGACGGACTCAGTGCAGATTTTATGAGTCACGACCTTTCGCGCTACCTTAACGACAAATTCGCAGGTAAGTACCTCGACCAGTACACGTTACGAAAGCCAAAGTCAAAGATGCCGCTCTACCACTTGGTCGGTGCGCTAGATCCACTGACCGATGCGGATATTCCGAACCGTCTCAATGACGGGCTGCCGGAGACGTTACCGGAATGGATTGTCGCAGATGGCTTGACGCATCTAAAAATTAAACTGAACGGTGATGATTTGGACTGGGATGCGCAGCGGGTGCTTTCGATTGAGAAAATCACCGCCGAAGCGCAGGCAAAGCGGGGTGTGAGTGAGTGGTATTACTCTGCCGACTTCAACGAGACATGCCAAGATGTCGAATATCTGCTGGCATTTCTGCACAAAATTCAGGAGGGTGAGGGACGTGCATTTGAACGGTTAGCCTACATCGAACAACCGACCGATCGAAACCTCAAGGCACACCCTGAGAACAAAATGCACCGCGCAGCGGAGATTAAACCGGTTGTCATCGACGAGTCACTGACCGACTTTGAAACGTTTCAACTCGCACGGGAACAGGGCTATTCTGGTGTCGCACTCAAGGCGTGTAAGGGACAGTCTCAAGCACTGCTCATGGGGGCAGCGGCGATTGAATACGATATGTTCTTGGCGGTACAAGATCTGACCTGTCCGGGGGCATCGTTCCTGCATTCTGCGGGACTAGCCGCACGGGTGCCGCGAGTCACCGCAATTGAAGGCAACGCTCGCCAATTCTGCCCTGTAGCAAATGAGGGGTGGAAGGATAGATTTCCCTCTATCTTTAATATTACCGATGGCACAGTCGGCACCCATGTTTTGACAGGCAATGGGCTAGGACATTAGCGGAAGTGTTTTATAGTGGATCTTAGAATTAATGAGACACTCCAAACCGGCGCGGGTGAAAACCGCACCTACTAGGGACGAAAGTGCCAATTTATTTTTAGAATTCACCATAATTAACCTAAGTTGCTAGGTTCTGTTGACATTTAAGAAATTAATTCATCTTTGCTCCGAGAACCTTCGATGGGTAGGCACAAGTCGCTTTGGATCCCGATTTATCAGGGTTGCTTTGAATCCCAATCCTATCGGGGATTGTAGGGGCAACCCTCGTGGTTGCCCTATTGTAGGTCGATTTTCCAAAATCGACAGTGCGTTGTCGAGATATGAATCTCGACCTACACAAGTGCAGGAGACCGACAATTATCCTGGTGGTTTGGAACAGATAGAACGGAGCGCTCCGTTTCCTACCAATGACTCGATTCTGTGTCGTGGTAAGGGTTTTCGTAGTGAACAACGATCGTTGTTCACTACAACTACTAAGTTTTGGAATTATTATATATGTTACCGTTTGCTTTCAACCAATATACACAAGCATAATTTGCCTGACAGTGTACTAGCAACTTGCGTTAATTAACAGAAAATGAAGCATCAGCAACTACGGTCACCGGTGAAGCCATTCAGCACTCTCCAATTCTTGCTGGATTTCCTCATCATCATACTCAGCAATAGGAATACCCTGTTAGCTCAAAAACTGAATGAAATTCCACAGATGCATCTCTGCCAATTTTGCAGCTTGGCCTAAAGCAAGGACATTGCGCTGAAAGAGTGCAACCGCAAGTAACCGCTTTGCTTCTTCAGTAAGTTTCCCTCCGTCATAGCCTGCGATGGAAAGTGGGATTGCGAGTTCGCTCGGTAGGTATAGTGTGATAGCCATCTCAACCACTTTCCTCTCTCTTTCAGATCTTCAGAGCAGCAGTCATCAATAACAGCATCAGAAGTTATTACTCCGTTTTGCTTCCCTGTTTGATAAACGAGCTCAATAGATCCACCGGTATCGGGAACACCAGTGTTGAGTTTTTCTCGGCAGCCACTTCAATGAGGGCTTGTAGGTAACGGAGTTGGATACCGATTGGATTTCTGCTTAAAGTTGTTGCGGCTTCCGTTAAGGCTTCGGACGATTCCAACTCTCCCGCAGCGTGCGTAAACTTTGCACGGCGCTCCCGCTCTGCCTCCGCTTGTTTCGCCATTGCGCGTTGCATTTCCGCGGGCAGGTCTACATGCTTAATCTCCATAGCGATGACGCTGATTCCCCATGCTTCGCTGTTCCTTTGGATAATCTCTTCCAACTCTTGATTCAGCTTTTCGCGTTCCGACAAGAGGTCATCAAGTTCTGCGCTTCCGAGCACACTTCGGAGCGTTGTTTGTGCGAGTTGGCTGATTGCAAACCCAAAATCTTCGACCTCGACGATCGCCTTTGCCGAGTCCACGATTCGGAAGGTTAAAACGGCGTTCACACTCACGGAGACGTTGTCCTTGGTAATCACATCCTGTGGGGTCACATCCTGGACAACAGTTCGAAGACTCACGCGCTGCATCCGCTCAATCCAGAACGGTATGAGTAGTACAAACCCGGGTCCTCTCGCACCGGTCAAACGTCCCAACCGAAATACAACTGCTCTCTCATATTCTCTAAGGATACGTATAGAAGTCATCATCGCTATGACAAGAACAACTATTGCGATTCCGAGTTCATTCATAAAACTGATTTGCGGCATTTACTTCTCCTTCTCTCGAATTGATCGAAAATAATAAACCCTAATTTAGTTAGGACTTACGCAGCTAAACGGTTAAAGCCCTGTAGTTCGGCGATGAATCGCCGCAGGACACCGGTCCCAACGCCCGATTCATCGGGCAACTACAATCGAAGTGCGTAAGTCCTGTTAGTATTATTTGCCTTTGAGTTTTTCTGCGTATATTGCCCACAGTACAAAGCTGGTGGTTTGTAGATTCGCCATCGGCTCTTTTAGTTCAATGGGGGTGGCACTAACGAAACTTCCATCTTCCTGTTGCACCTCCCTCAAATATCTCAGCGCGACCTGATCCGCGTTCAAGGGATCTTCTCCAATCACCAATGCGAGAACCGCATAGGCGGTAACTTCCGGATCGCTCGGTGCACCTTTCCACATACCAAACCCACCATCATCGTTTTGCATCTGCTTTAGCCAAGCAAGTTGCTCATCAATATTATAAGCAATCGATAATCCCTGCAACACCCACGACGTGACCAGAACGCTAGACCGAGAGCGTATTCCCGGTTCCATTGACCAGCCGCCATCATAATTGATGCGACTGGCAAGCCAATCGGCAGCTTTCGTAACAAGTTCAGATTCCCGGTCAAAGTCAAGGAGCCCAAGCCCTGTTAAAACAGCCCCTGTATAGAGTGGATTGCCAGGTTGGCGGACTTCACGACCCCAGCTTCCACTTTCTCTTTGGGCTTCCTCAAGCCATTTGAGCGCATTAAACTGGGCTTGCCAATACTCTACTGCTTCGGCTCGCTTTAGCGCAATCGCTGCAAAAATGGTGTGGGCAGTATTTCCGTTCCAACTTCCATCTGATTTCTGATGTTTTACCAGATAGCTGACCCCTCGACGGATAACACTTGAACCAGAACCCCAACCTTTTAGCATCAGTGCCTGCATTGCAAATGCCGTGACTTCAACATCACTTTCTCCACCCGGTATGAGGGGCCAACCACCATCATCATTCTGATGTTTGGCAATATACGACGCAGCCTGTTCGATGGTATCATAAGGTGATTTCTCTGCCATCCCCGCTGTTGTGTGTAAACTTAATGCAAGCACAAGTGAACAGATCCACAACTTACACATAACCTGTTGGACAACAGGAAAAGGGAAATTCGAGAAGGGAAAGCAGGAGCGTTGTCTCCATCTCTCCATGTTTCTTGGTCTCAATTTCTGCCTCCTTTCGGGGTAAGCGCCTGTAAATCGCCTAGCAATTTATCGAGTGGTCCATCGCTTAACTTCCATGCGGTTCGATAACGACCTTATAGACGCCATCCTCACCCAGCATCTGGATGCCTTCCTCTAAGCGAGCGAGGGGAAGATGGTGGGTAATGAGATCTTTCAGAGGAACTTGGGTTCGCTCTAAAAAGTCGAGGGCAGTCTGGAATTGGATCTGTGGATACGCCCACACGCCGCAGATGTCGAGATCTTTGTTACAGATCTGGTGTGGACGCACATCAACGGAACCTGAATCGGTATAGTGTCCCACCTCAATCACTTTGCCGCCACGACGAACAAGATCAATGGCTTCGGCAAAGACACCCGGCAATCCGGCACATTCGATCACGATGTCCGCACCCGCTCCACTCGTGAGATCTTGCACCTGTTCAAGACGTTGTTCAAGAGATATTTCACCGACGTTTATAACGACATCTGCCCCCATATGTTTCGCCATATCCAGACGGCTGTCCACAATATCGGTGGCGATAATTGTTCCCGCCCCGGTGCTACGAAGCACAGCAATCACGAGAAGTCCAATGGGCCCACATCCAAGCACAGCAACACTGTCCCCAATGCCGTATCCTGCGCCGACTTGTGGTACACCCGGCGCATGTGCACGCTCGACAGCGCGGGTTGCAACGGCGACCGGCTCTGTCAAGACGCGCAGCGCTTCGGGGATTCCTTCCGATACCTTAAACACCCAAGAATTACCGTGGATATAGGTATATTCAGAAAACTCCCCCGTCAGGTGAGGCGGAGCTTCACAGTTGCTGAACCCGTAAATCGTTCGATTTGTGCATAAGGTCGGACGGTGTGGAAAACGCAAACAGTAGTAGCATCTCCCACAGTTCTTTGAGCCGGGCACGACGGTTACTGGATCGCCCTCTTTAATCGGTCCGCCCATCACATTCATCACCTGATTTGCATCTTTACCAATTTCAGCGACAGTGCCAACGACCTCATGCCCCGGAATCACGGGGAAGTTCAGGTTTGAATGACCGAGATACATGTGCTTGTCGCTACCACAAATTCCGACTTGGTCCACCTGAAGCAGTAGCGCATCGTCAGCGGGAGTTGGTTTTTCAAATTCACGAATCTCGATTTGTCCCGGTGTCGGCATTACCGCAGCCTGTACTTGCATTTTGAAGACTCCTTTATTTAT
>JAGWBT010000204.1:12207-12795 GCA_021295755.1 Candidatus Poribacteria bacterium | reverse complement strand
CCATTGATACACAAGCATCGGACCAGTAGGCGATTCTATCACCTGATGCAGCGGTGGCAGGGTGGGATGGTTGCAACTCCGCCGAAGCCGGACCGCGTTTCGGAGCAACGATACTCTCTCGGAGTGACTCATAAATGGCTTCGGATCATCGGGGTGTCCCGCTGTCTTTACAAAATAACGTCCCTGAGTGGTCTGTACCCCATACGATATGTTTCCTGAATCTTGGGTGTGCTCATCAAAAACTGCAAAGACAGAACCTGCGGCATTGAGATAAACGTCCGGTGTCTGTTCAATGCGTTTAATATCTAGCAATGGATGACGGTTCATGTATTTCCCCTGCAAGCAGAAATAGGCATCATATCTGACGCACCCCTCCCATCCGTTTCTGTTGTTCTTACAACTCCACCACTAAGCCGTCATAGGCAAGTTGAACATTTTCGGGCAGGCATGCGTTCGTCGAATCATGGTCCACATCATGGGTCATGTGGGTAAAATAGGTCTGTTTGGGGTTGAGTTGTTTCACAATTTCCAACGACTCTGGAATCGTGAAATGGGTTGGATGCCGCGGCTCCCATCGGATGGCATCGA
>JAGWBT010000204.1:5142-12184 GCA_021295755.1 Candidatus Poribacteria bacterium | reverse complement strand
GGCGAAATCGCGTTACAGTCCGTGGCATATGCGAAATTGCCAATCCGAAATCCAAGCACTTCCGTCCAGCCATGTAGCAGGTCAACCGGAACAAATTCAACACCAAACAACTGAAAAGGACCGTCAATTGCCACCAGCTCCAGTTGTGGGATACCGCCGCCGAGGTGCTGAAGCCGAAAGGCATATTCAAAGACAGTGCTGAGACGATCGAGGGTGTCGGGACTGCCATAACAAGGGATGGAAGTACCTTGAATCTCAGAGTACGCCCGGACATCATCAAGTCCGTGCAGATGGTCTGCGTGGGCGTGGGTAAAAAGGATGGCGTCAATGTGGTCAATGCCACACTCAATAACTTGAAGCCGAAGCTCCGGCGAGGTATCGACAAGGATGTTTCTGTTGTTGTCAAGAGTAATAACAATTGAGGGACGGGTGCGGTGATTTTTGGGGTCTTTCGATCGACAGACATCACAATGACAAGCAATCATCGGGACGCCGTGCGATGTGCCTGTACCGAGAAACGTAATCTTCATGAACCCGACCTTTCCTTCCTCGGAAAAACCATCCCGCACTCAGGGCACTCAGCGGTATACGATCGAATCGCAAAACCGCATTGGGGACAGATTCGCTTGGTTTGACGACGCGAAATCAGAAGGATGCCTACAAAAATGATGAGCAGAATCAGCATTTCCCAAGGACCTATGGGCATATTAAGGTACTCCGATGTGTGAAACGTAATATGTAAATCGTAAATGCATTTATAGACACCCCGCGCCTGCCTCGCTAGCCATCTTTTAAGCTTTCACTAATCCTCTCAATACAGCAAGATTGGTCGCGTGCATCGTTTCCATCTTCGGCGTTTCGATAACCATTGGAGTATTCTCAAAGCGTGGGTCATTGGCAAGCAGTTGGAAAGGTGTTATCCCAATGTTGCCTTCACCGATGTGTTCGTGGCGATCAACCCGGCTGCCGTACTGCGATTTCGCATCGTTGAGATGGAACGCCAGCAACCGATCCAAGCCGACAATTTGGTCAAATTGATCAAATGTTTGATGATAGTCGTCCTCCGTCCGTAAATCGTATCCCGCCGCGAAGACGTGACAGGTATCGAAGCAAACTCCTAACCTTTCCGGACATTTCGAGTCATCAATAATCTTACGCAGGTGCTCAAAGCAGTATCCCAGATTTGTCCCTTGTCCCGCCGTTGTCTCTAACAAGACAATGACGCTGCCGCCCGCCGTTTGTTCAAAGATTTCATTCAGGCTATCGCTCAATACCTTCAACCCTTCCGCTTCGCCGGCGTCCAGATGTGATCCGAGATGGGTCACAATATACCGAATCCCACAGGCATCCGCGAGCTCAATTTGAGAAAGAAACTGTTCACGAGAGTTTCCAAGGACATTCTGTTTGGGAGAGGCGAGGTTGGTGAGATGGATGTCGTGGACAAGCCCTTCGCGAACGATGTCAGACGCCTCCCACGCCTCCCGAAATTGTTCTATATCCGATTCGCCAGGCTCTTTGCCGACCCAGCGGTTTGGATTTTTCAGGAAAATCTGGATGGCTTCACATTCCAACTTTTCCCCGTTCCGAATTGAATTGTGCAAACCGCCAGCGGCGGAAACATGTGCACCTAGCATCATTGATGGTGATCCTCCAATATTAAAAAGAAAAAAGCCTAAAACAGTCAGATATACTCAGTACACCCCCTGAATACGTTATTACTAACAAGAGCAGATCGACGGAAACTGAGCCGATTTAGCTGGTGAGCACAGCCTTCAACCGATCGATGATGATTTCTTCCTCACCTTCGTTCAGGGGATGGGCGTGAATCGTGATGCTATCCTCACCCCCGCCCACCCTGATACGAGGCTCGCCTGCGTCAAGCTCAGCCACGACCTGCCTCGCGTCCTTTCCCGAAACTTCTGAATCAATGCCAACTTGTAGAGTGGATCCGGTATGTGTAGCGACGTGCACTATCTCCATCTCCCCAACCCCCGCAACACCTTCCAATGCCTGCTGCATACTAGCGAGCCTCGCCTCATCCTTCGCATGACGTTCGTCATGATCTGCGTTCAGCCACCACTCCAGTGCCGCCACCAGTCCGATTACATCGTGACGACCTATCTTAAACCCTCTCCCAAATGAACGCCCATCAGGGTTGTAGAAGCCGATATAACCGTGATCCGCTACGGCCTCCATCAATTCCTTTTTGCCGCATGCAATCCCAACCGCAGGCGGGGCATTGAAGTATTTGCCGCTAAAGCATACCAAATCCGCCGACTGTGCAAGCCCTCGGAAGTAGTCTACGGGATAGATATGGGTCGCAGCATCAACGATGACGGGTACACCGTGGGCGTGAGCCGTTTTGACCACATCTGCCAACGGTAGAATCGAGCTGTCACTATCCCTTCTAGCAAGGTAAGCAACTGCTGCGGTGTTGGGGCCTATCGCTTCTTCCAACGCATCAACGGTGCAGCTGTCTGCGTCTCCCACCTCCACAAGCACCCCGCCGGGCACAGGATATTCTCGGTCGTAGCTGTTGCGATGTTTCGCTTGGATGAGTACCTCGTGCTTAATGCCAACGATCTCCGGGATTTGACTGATCTTCTGGCGATCTCTCCCGGTCATACAGGCGGCGGTGCTCAGGGCAAGCGCGGCAAAGCAACCAGAGGTTATGTAGGCTGCCTCAACGCCCATCAGTTTTGCGGTGTGCTCACCCGCTTTGTCTAGAAGTTCCTCCATCTCCACATAGTTAGAACTTCAGGGGAAAGCGTCGAACCTCCCCAAAGCGTCTGCGTTCCCCCGGCGTTAATAAGCGGTCGCACGCCGAGCCTTTTGTAGACTTCGCTACCGAAATTGTTAGTCATTACGATTGTCTTACTCCTACGGTTTTATCCTTTACAGGACTTACGCATTTCGGTAGGGAACAACGATCGTTGTTCCCTACGAATGCCTTGATGGAGTCCTTACTGTAGTTGGCTGATTTATCGGGCATCAGGAGTTGTTATCTCCGGCGATGAATCGCCGAACTACGAGGTGTTGAGCGTCCAACTGCGTAAATCCTATCTTTATTCTGATTTGAATTCATCACAAATTGCTGTAACTCATACCGATCTCGTTCAGATTCCACGCGGAACTTCTTGCTTCAACTACGGTTTGCCCTGATGGTTGATTGCAACTGATCACTTAGATAACTACACATTTGCGAGTGAATCCGTCGGCGTCAGCCCGATTGCATCAAGGCGGCGCTTTGCCTCTGCGTAAACATCTGGTGGCAACGGACCGCGTTCAGCGGTTTGTACATTCTCAAGCAGGTGGTCGACGTTCCGCGTTCCCACGATGGTCGTATGAACGTGTGGATGGCTCAGGGTAAAACGTAAAATGAATGCAGTACGGCTTTCATCTTCATCGCGCAGCTCGTCTAACTTTGCCTTGTCGAATGCCTGCTGCCATCTGTCAGCACTCCCTCTGCCTTCTCCCGGTTCACCCTGTGCAACGCCGCCCCGGATAATCATCCCAGTCCCCGCGTCCGCTGCCTCAGCGATAAAATTTTCAGTGGTGCGGTCAAGCGCGGAATATCCAAGCTGAAACACATCAAACGAACCCCACTCAAGAAAGGTCGGTTTATGTTCAAGGGCAGACGATGTCCCGATCCAGCGCACCTTGCCCTGTTCTCGCGCTTCGTTCAAGGCATCTATCACGTGCCCTTTTTCGCAATCTTCTACCGTTGCGCCGTGGAATTGCATCACATCAAGATAGTCAGTTTTCAATCGCCGCAGGCTTTCATCCACGCCGCGGTGGACATTTTCCTTCGTCCAAATTTTGCCAACCCATCCTAAGTGCTTTTGTCCGTGATCTGGGTGGCAGCCACACTTGCTCGCCAAGTAGTATTCATCGCGTCGATGGGAGATAAATCTGCCGATATACTCTTCACTGCGACCGTAGCAATCGGCGGTATCAATGAAGTTGATTCCGGCATCTAATAGTGCATTGAGGACAGTTTCCGCCTGTGTTTCGGTCAGTGGACGCTCGTCGTTGCCAGCCCACTCCGACCGGATCTCCATCGCACCGTAACTCAAGCGAGTTACGTCAAGTCCCGTCCGTCCGAGAGTTGCTTTAGATAACTGAGCCATTTGATTCCTCCGTTGTTTATTCTACTTTTAGAACATACTATAACACAAGTTGCTAGTTGTCGGCATATTCAAACCAACAACCCCTAATCCTCCAAAATCGACGGTTTGGTGTCGAGATGTGAATCTCGACCTACAGGTGCTGATGGATTTTTAATAACTAGCAACTTAGGTTACTATAATACTAGCGATAGAAGGCAACGCTGAGATTCTAGCAGAAAATCAGACGCCACTCAAGGTTAAAGTGCCTCATTCGATTTTGCCTTCAACCCTTCCAATTTCTCCAACGCCCACCCTGAATCAATAGATTCAGCTGCTACTGCGAGTCCCGCTGTTATGTCTTCAGCCTTACCACCCGCAACAATCGCCGCCGCTGCGTTAAGCAACACTATGTCCCGTTTGGGGCCCTTTTCACCTCTCAAGACGCTCAACGTCATTTCCGCGTTTTCTTCTGGCGTTCCACCTTTGAGGTCGCTGGGTTGTACAGTTGGGATACCCAATTCCGTCGGATCAAGCGTGTAAGTATTCACCTCACCATCTACCAACTCCGAAACCTGAGTCGTTGTCGTCGTTGTGATCTCGTCCAAACCGTCTCTGCCATGCACAACAAACGCGCACTGGGCTCCAAAATTCTTGAGGACATGTGCTAGAGGCTCCGTCAGTGTTAGTGCGTAAACACCAAGGACTTGTGCCTGCGCCCCGGCAGGATTCGTGAGTGGACCGAGCGCGTTGAAAATTGTGCGGATACCGACTTCTTGGCGGGGGGCAATCGCATATTTCATCGCGCTGTGCAATGTAATTGTAAAGAGAAAGCCGATGCCTACATCATCAATACACGCCCCAATCTGTTCTGGTCCGATTTCGATGTTTACGCCCAACGCTTTGAGAACGTCGGCGGCTCCGCTCCGGCTCGAAATGGCTCGGTTACCATGTTTTGCCACGGGAATCCCCGTTCCCGCCACAACAAATGCGGCGGTTGTTGAAATATTGAACGTATGTGCTCCATCCCCGCCCGTGCCAGAAGTATCAACAACAAAGGGGTGTTTGGTGTGAACCTTCGTCGATTTTTCGCGCATCACACGCGCCGCACCGGTGATTTCTTCAATCGTTTCGCCCTTAATTCGGAGAGCAGTGATGAACGAAGCAACTTGCGCTGACGTCGCTTCGCTGCTCATTATTTCGTTCATAGTATCAACGGTTTCACGCTCCGTTAAGTCGTGTCCATCGACAACTTTTTGGATTGTTTCGCGGATCACTGTAATATCTCCTCGTTTCAGCAAATTTCTATTTGCAGAAAATCAGATGCCGCTCAAGGTTAAAATACCTGGTTTGATTTCGCCTTTAACCCTTCCAATTTCTCCAACGCCCGCCCGGAATCGATAGATTCTGCTGCCGCTGCGAGTCCTGCTGCTATATCCGCAGTCTTACCACCCGCCACAATTGCCGCCGCTGCATTGAGCAACACGATGTCCCGTTTGGGGCTCTTTTCGCCTCTGAGGACGCTCAACGTCATTTCTGCATTTTCTTCCGGTGTTCCTCCTTTGAGGTCGCTGGGTTGTGCTGTTGGGATACCCAATCCCCTCGGATCAAGCGTGTATGTATTGACCTCGCCATCTGCCAACTCCGAAACCTGCGTCGTCGTTGTTGTTGTAATCTCGTCCAAGCCATCTCCTCCATGTACAACGAACGCACGATGGCTGCCAAGATTTTTGAGGACATTCGCCAAGGGCTCCGTCAGCGTTGGTGCGTAGACCCCAAGGACCTGTGCTCGAGCACCGGCGGGGTTCGTGAGCGGACCGAGCGCATTGAAAATTGTACGGATACCGATTTCTCGGCGGGGTCCAATCGCATATTTCATCGCACCGTGCAACGTAACAGCAAAGAGAAAACCGATTCCCACATCATCAATACACGCCCCAACCTGCTCTGGTCCGATTTCGATATTTACGCCCAACGCTTTAAGAACGTCCGCACTACCACTTTGGCTCGAAGCCGCTCGGTTACCGTGCTTTGCCACTGGAATCTCTGCTCCTGCCACAACAAATGCCGCGGTCGTTGAGATGTTGAATGAGTGTGAGCCATCTCCGCCTGTACCGCAAGTATCAACAGCAAAAGGATGTTTGGTGTGGATCTTTGTCGACTTTTCTCGCATAACGCGTGCGGCACCGGTAATTTCTTCAATCGTCTCGCCTTTGATTCGGAGAGCGGTAATGAAAGAAGCAACTTGCGCAGGCGTCGCTTCACCGCTCATTATTTCGTTCATGGTGTCAACAGTTTCACGCTCCGTTAAGTCGTGTCCATCGACAACTTTTTGGATTGTTTCGCGGATCATTATAATATCTCCTCATTGCAGTAAATTTATAGTTTTGGAAGTTGATGAAATTTGGAATAATGCAGATAAAAAATTCCGTCTACCCTCGTATAGGAGGGTTCGCCGAATATCCGAGAAGATACCGCAGTTCCGGTGAGAAGGTTTGCGCGATCTCCGGGGCTAGTGATGTATAATCGGTGAACGGTTTAATCCATGAGCGAGAGTAATAGCAGAGGATTGCCCGACGGGGGTTGTCTGTTGCGTTGGGTCCCGATCGATGCCATGTATTTGAGAGCCAGATAGCGACCGAGCCGGCAGATCCCGTCAGTATCTTCCCATCCTCCCGCTGTCCGCCCCATACAGGCTTTCTGCGAGTGCGATGGCTGTTAGGAACAATCTGCGTCGCCCCGTTGGTCGTTGTGAACGCATCGAGCATCCAAGCATTCTGGATGGTCAACGGGAAGTCCGGCAAAGGTTCAGGCAACTGACCGAGCGGAACATCTACATGCCATGCCCCACCCTCATCGGTGTGGGGTCCGATACTAGTCGCGCTACAGTCGGCGAGCACACAATCTTCGCCGAGAATCCCCCGCACCAACGAAAG
>JAGWBT010000204.1:1356-5032 GCA_021295755.1 Candidatus Poribacteria bacterium | reverse complement strand
ACGGGCCACGGTGTACCTTGATTTTGTGCGCGTGAATGGCGGATGCGCCGCATGAGTCGAGCCTGTTCCGCTTCGCTGATTTGATAGCTTTCTTTCAGATACGCTTCCATTTCAGTATCCTCTGGCAATGCGGGTCCGTCTTCCGGCTCAAAGGGGTGTTGTCGTTCTCGTTCAAAAAGCTCCTCTACAAGCCCCCGATAGTGCCGGATTTCCCCCTCGCTGAGTACACCTTCAATTACGGCGTATCCGTGTTCAGAAAGATGTGTGAGAGCAGACTTCAGATTGTCGCTTGAAATTCCATGAGTTCCCATAATCTTACTCCAATGATAAGCGTCTGAATTGTATATCGACTTGCCGGAAAAACTGGCAGAGATTTACAGGAGAGGAAGACCAATTATACGCCAGAAGCGATTAGCTGTCAACAAACAACTCTCTGTTAACATTTTTGGAATTGCATCCCATCGTTGAAGGAACCCCTATGATGACATCTGAACAGCGTTACTTTTTCGATTTAACCGGATACCTGCACCTGACAAACGTCCTTAACACCAAAGAACTGCACAATGCCCAAGAGGCAGCCGACCGCTATATTCATACCCCGCTCGATGCTTTGCCAGCAGGGTTTGACGCCGATCAGGGAAACTATACACACGGCTTTGCGTTCGACAGGGCGCTAGAGTTACTGGCCATGCACCCAACGACCTGGCCAATTATCAAAGAATTAACCAACAATAAGCCTCAACTTGTCGGCGGTTCTCTGCGCGTTAATACCCACGAACAGCGTCGTTTTTTCGAGTTGCACTCCCGTCGAGAAGAAGATAGCTCTCTGGAGTGGCCGCGTTATTTTTGTCAGGATGGACGTATCTACTGTGATGATTTAGTGTTCTTCTTCTACCTCACCGATGTATTCCCTGGGGACGGAGGTCTAGTTGTTGTTCCGGGTTCTCACAAAAGCGAGTTTAGGCGCCCCGAAGATTTTTTCGTTCCCAACACCGAAGATACTGATCCCCAACCCCATCCGGCTGTCGTCAATATCACGCCGCGCGCTGGGGACGTGGTAGTCATCACGGAGCTGCTCACCCACGGTGTCTTAATCTGGAAACCCGAGGACAGAGATCGCCGCTTCCTGATCCTGCGATATAGACCGCAACATATGCTCCCCTTGAATACGTTTTCCGAAGATATCAAAGCCCGATTATCGCCGGAGACGCTGGAACTGATAGAGACTGCTCCATATTATCATGTGAAAGAGATCGTCAGACAGGATCGCAGCAGCACAACCTAAGTTTGTCCCAATGAAATGCTTGCTGTCGCAATTCGAGGAAATATGATATACTCTATCCACTAAACGACAACCCTTTATCCAGAAGAATTGAGGAAAATAAGTAATGGCTCAGTTTGACCTGTTCGATCCCCAACTCGCGCCCCAGGGAGTCGCCACGCTTCTGAAAACTCCGCTGCTTGAAAATGATCGAGTCGATTTTGCATCCTATGTCCGCCAAGTCGAGTACGTTGTGGATGTTGGAACCTGCCTTGCGATTCCGGGCATGCGTGGCTGTGAAACGTGGACACTGAGCGAAGTTGAGCGTATCCGGTGTTTGGAGATTACCCTTGAAATCTGTTCGGGACGGGTGCCGGTCTGCGCTGCTGTTGCTGCTATATCCATTCCTGATAGCATTACGGCAGCCCAACGCGCTGAAAAGATGGGGGCAGACATGATTGCAGTCGTTATACCCCCTTGGATACGACGGGAAGCGGATATCGTGTCGTGTGTTAAAGCGGTGGCTGATTCGGTATCGGTTCCCAATCTCGTCCATTCGGTCGGGGGTGCCGGCGACACGGTTCTATCTACCCAACAACTTGCCAAACTTCCGGCTGAATCACCAAATACCCGCTACCTGAAGGAAGAAGCACCCCTAGGTGCAGTGGAACGGGTTTCGGAGATTTTAAGTCTGCCGGGTGGTGATGATTATTTGCGGATCATGGTTGGTTCCCCGCTTGTGCTCGGCTACCTCGCCGGTGCGCGGCTGTTCATGGCATCTGCGGACGTCGTCGAACCGTTCATGGCGGTAATCAACGCCATGGAAGCAGGTGATACTGCTAAGGCACGGCGCGTCGATGCACATATTGCCGCACTGCAACACTTCAGAGGATACATCAAAGGACAATTCAACAACAAGGTTATCATGAAGCGGTGCAGTATCTTCGCATCGGCACGATGCGCGTCCGTGAGGTCGGAGGTTGGACTCACAGAACTCACCCCAGACGAAGAGGACGAACTCACCGAATTGTTGCGTCCATTGATGCCTTGCTACACTAAGCACCCGCCAAGTCCACCCGCATGAGAGGAATAATTCCATGAGTCAAAAAGCCCAGAAGGGGCTGTCTCAGACCGAAGATAGAGAATTTTTCGAGCGCGAGCTGGCTTCGTTTGTTCCTGACTCGGTGTTCGATGCTCACTGTCATGTATGGCAGCGCGGTGCCTTCGTACTCCCCGACTCACTTGCGGCATTTCATACGGTCGGCTTCGATATGTATTTGGAACTGATGGAAGATTTGCATCCCGGTCGTCGGATGGCGGCACTGTTTATCCCGTTTCCACCGCAGCCGGCGCAACTAGCTCAAGCCAATCAATGGACGGCATCGCAAGCCGCAGCCCATCCCGACTTTCGATGTCTGTTTTTCGTCGCGCCGGACGATGATCCGGAATGGGTTCGGGAGGAGGTCAAGCGGCTTGGTGCCGCCGGGCTTAAGTGCTACCATACCTACGCGGACGTGAAACCGACTTGGGAGGCACAGATTCCCGATTTTCTGCCTGAGAAGTTCATCAAAGTTGCAGATGAAGAGGAGTGGGTGATTACCCTCCACATGGTAAGGTCTCGCGCTGTGGCAGACCCGGGCAATATCAAATGGATTCGCCACTACTGTGAACACTATCCGAATATGAAACTCATTCTCGCGCATTCAGCACGAGGGTTTCAACCATCACACAATCTAGAGGGGCTTCCCCAACTGAGGGGACTGGACAATCTCTATTTTGACACAAGCGCCAATTGTGAACAGATGGCACATCAATCAATTATCCGCATCTTGGGACACGAGAAACTGATGTACGGCTCGGATCTCATGGCAAGCCACGGGCACGGCAAATCGGTCGGTATCGCGGATACTTTTCTCTGGCTTGGTGACGAATCGCCTGTGTGGGTTGAGAAGCACACGACAATCAAGCCGGTGCTGGTCGGGCTAGAACATCTGCGGTCTCTCAAATGGGCATGCTGGTCCGAGCGACTCAGCGACAGTGCAGTGGAAGATATTTTCTGGAACAATGCGGCGAAACTTTTCAATGTTAATTCCTAACAGGAGAATTTTGAATGACAAGACCCAACATTATCTTGCTTATGACTGACCAACAACGTTGGGACAGTTTGGGTTGTAACGGCAACAAGTTCGTTTCTACACCGAACGTAGACCGATTGGCGGCTGGCGGTGCGAACTGCACAAACAGTTTCACCCCATGGCCCGTCTGTACCCCGGTACGCGCCACCATGTGGACTGGCGTCTATCCACACCGGCATCAGGTGATTTACAACTCCTACAATATGGATAACCTGCTCAAAGAGACTTCCCACGAGCAGCGCACGGTTTTCGAGTCCATGCAGGCAGGCGGCTACACAAC
>JAGWBT010000204.1:0-1300 GCA_021295755.1 Candidatus Poribacteria bacterium | reverse complement strand
GGAGGTCATTGGGTGGACAATAAACGGGATGGCGTTTACAAGCCCCACCAACAAACAGATCAGATGATTGAATTCATCAAGGAGCAGGCAACAAGCGGGAAGCCTTTCTTTGCGGTGAACGGCTACTACCCACCCCACGACCCTTACACCGCGCCCAAAGAGTTCTATGAACCGTATCGGGGCAAGGGAGTGCCGTATGCTGGCTATTACGCTGCCGTCAGTGCCATCGACTACAACGTGGGCAGACTGATGACTGCCCTAGATGAACTGGGCATCGCCGAAGACACCATCGTT
Organism: Candidatus Poribacteria bacterium; assembly: GCA_021295755.1. Lineage (NCBI taxonomy): Bacteria > Candidatus Poribacteria > Candidatus Poribacteria bacterium. Next base: position 1,006 of record JAGWBT010000204.1, on the reverse strand, counting down.
GTGTACTACTCCGACCACGGGGATATGTTCTCCTATCGTGGGTCAGATCACAAATTTACCTGCCACGAAGACTCGATTAAGGTGCCCATGATCTTTAGCCAACCGGGAACCATCGAAGCGGGATCAGTTATTGAGGACTTTGTAGGGCTGCAAGACCTGATGCCCACGGTTCTCGATTGGGCTGGATTGGAAATTCCTGACTATCTGCACGGTAGCAGCATGACACCACTGTTAAGGGATGAATCCACTCCGTGGCGGGAAGCCCACTACACCCAGAACATCACCCGCGATCAATTCGTCGACCAGCGATGTATCCGCACCAACGAGTGGAAGCTAATCCTGAGCCGACCTGTAGGTGGGCTGCGCAGCTATACGGGTAACCACGAGTTGTATGATCTGGTCAACGATCCAGAAGAGGAATTGAACCTGTATAATACGCCGCGGGCAGATGGCCACAATCAGTATCTCCACTTCCCGCCATATACCGAAATCACTGCCGAACTTGCCCAGTTACTCAAACGCTACGCCTTGGAAATAGATGATCCGTTGGGCAGCGATCTCGCAGATCTATGTCTGCTGGAAATGCAGAAACGCAGTGAAGTTGAGGGCAGCTGATTGAGAGTGAGCAATTGTCGTAAGCCAAGCCAGCCTGTCTAAAACACACGAATAAATGCAGATTGATGGAGTTACGATATACCTACCTCCCCCAGTGCAACGTCGCATTGGAAAGCATCGAACCAAAAAGCCCTGTGCATGACACATAGGGCTTTTTTCATGTCAAGAGGAAGCGCGGATAATGGTCGAAAAAGCAGAGCTCCACCAGACAACGAGTGCGAACGTGACATTTCGAGCGGTGCTCCTTGGATTGCTGTTGATTCCGGTCAATACCTATTTTATCATGGCGAACCATCTGCGGTTTTGGAGCACGTTGCCGACCACAATGGCGCTCATTTACAATGTGGTAGTCACCCTAACGGTGCTAATCACCTTTAATTCCCTTCTCAAG
>JAGWBT010000203.1 GCA_021295755.1 Candidatus Poribacteria bacterium | reverse complement strand
CCCATTGTACACGGCAGTATTTTCCAATTTGAAGGGCAAGCAACTGTCCTCAAGCCACACGATGGACCGTGCTATCGGTGCATGTATCCAACTCCGCCGCCGCCCGGCATGGTCCCTGGCTGAAACGAGGCTGGCGTCCTGGGCGTGCTCCCGGGCACTGTTGGTCTTGTGATGGCAACTGAAGCGGTTAAACTGCTGCTCGACGTTGGCGAACCACTCATCGGTCGCTTGATGATGTATGACGCACTCAGCATGAAATTTCGTGAGTTGAAAGTGAGTCGGGATAAGAACTGCCCTATCTGCGGCGAAGAACCGACGATAACTGAGTTAATCAGTGATTATGTCGAATTCTGCGAAATGGATCATTCCGAACCGCTTGCAGCTGCTGCCGACTAGAAAATAAAACGTAAGTAACGTTTTTGCACCGTGCAAACCCTTTATCGCCAACCCTTTAGGTCTGTATCCTAAGTCTTTAGGCTTAGGATACAGACCACTTTAGCAGTATTTTGAGTGTCAAAACGATTTTACTTTTAGATATTGATTCTGTGACGGTTTGAGTCCAAAGAGACGAGCAGGCAGGGTAAAATCTCCCACCGTCAATTCCGTCGACAACGGGATTCCTGAATCACGACGAGTCAATCCCTCTAAAATCACCAGATGCGCTTGTAGGGGACAGCAGCCTACTGTCACGGGATTCTCCTTACTTGTGCGGGCAGGGCAGCCAAAAAGGGGCAGGGCATTGTCCCCCGAAGGAGCGGGTGTAAGACGTGCTTCGGTTCGCAACCCGTGTTGATAGCGCAATTCCACCGTTATGGCACTGGGACTCGCAAGAATCCCAATGTTTTAACTTTGGGAGTATGTCAATTGAAAGGATTGAATTTATGCTTCCTTGTCCAGGTTGTAATAATCCACTTACGCAATTTCCAATCGAACGATCGGACGTGGATCTGATGAGTTGTGATGGCTGCCAAGGTGTTTTTCTCAATCGCCCCGGCGGAGAACTAGAGAACGTGGATAACGCGACATTTGACGAACTTGTCGAAGCGTATGGCACCGAATATCCAATTGATGTAGATCCAAGTACCGTTACTCTGCCAGAGGCAGTGGAAGAAGTTCTTGAGTAGAAAATATTAATGTCCTATGGCATTAGTAATCTAGTTCATCAGCCTTGCGAAGGTTCAAAATCTTCGCAAGGTTGTATACCAATTATTCCCCAAATAAACTTGCAATGGGTCAAGCTCCTTGAATTAAGTCCCTACCCTGCCCGCAATGGATCCCATTTCTAAATTTGCCCAATCTCTTCAAAAGTGCCCTAATATTCAAGGGACCATTCTCCGTTTTCCTGCCCCATCCCCGTTAATAGACTTCTTTCTGATTCCTATTAAATCTATTTTAGTTTCTAGTTTTGTGCAGCGCAGCACTTATGACGGTGTGTGCTGCGCTTTTACGCTACAAAACCATCATTAATTGATTCAATCGCTAGACTATAACACACCCGTCACGCCTTACATCCTCGAAATAAGCAGAGAATTCAAACAATTTGTCGGCGATTTAGGAAGTACGGATGACCATTCTTGAAGCGATTGTGCTTGGGATTTTACAAGGCATAACAGAGTTCTTACCAGTGAGTAGTTCAGGGCATTTAGTTCTGATGCAGCATTTCTTGGGGATAGAAGAATCGCAGATCTTTTTCGATGTTATGGTCCATTTTGGGACCTTGGGCGCGGTTATTATTGTTTATTATCAGTTAATCGGATCTTTGGTACAGACCGGTTTTTCCACGCTCTTTCAGGCGGATTTCTACCGACACCCTCGACTTACAATCAGCAACACTCCTGATCTCAGGCTAATCTGGTTTCTTCTGATTGGCTCAATTCCTACCGGGCTAATCGCGCTGTTGTTCAAAGAGTCACTTGAATCGATCTTTGGCAAACCGATGGTGGTTGCCGTCATGTTAATTATCACGGGGCTAATCCTGCAACTGTCACGTCTTGGACAAGGACAGCGACAAACAGAGACACCTCTACGAGCGTGGCATACACCACTCGTCGGAATTGTTCAAGGGCTTGCCATCATCCCCGGAATTTCCAGATCTGGGTCAACAATCTCTATTTCACTGCTATTAGGGTTGTCTCCGCAGGTTGCAGCGCAATACTCTTTTCTACTTTCTATTCCTGCAATCTTGGGTGCTGTTATCCTCAAGTTCAAAGATGTCGGGGAGATTACAATTGCCCCAGCCGTTATCGTCGCTGGAACATTGACTTCATTCATTGTAGGTTACATTGCATTACGCTTTCTGCTCGCGATGCTCAATCGCGGAAAATTTTCTATCTTCTCTTACTATTGCTTCGCTGTGGGGATAGTTGCAGCGATGTCAATTTGGCAGGGGACGTAATGTAAACGTAGCCAAACCCGTAAATAGGACTAATTTGCGAGGAATCAATATTATGCAAAAGAGATTAATTAAAACTGTCGCTTGCAGTTTCACGCTGATCTTTCTTTTTATCATACCAAGTATTGGGAAAACAAAAAGGATTGGGTTAATCTACGACACAGGTGGTCGTGGAGATCTTTCGTTCTGTGATGCCTCCTACGCTGGTGCCAAGAAAGCGACCGATCAGTGGAAACTTGATCTCAAAGAGATTACGCCCGGACAGAGCACCGACATCGAGTTTGCGTTGAGGCAGCTGGCTCGATTGAAATATGACCTCATCATTGGGGTTGGCTTTCTCTTTCAAGAGCCGATAGAGCGTGTAGCATCTGAATTCCCAAACGTCAAGTTTGCAATTATTGATGCCGAAGCCAAACGGGACAACGTCGCCTCGCTCATCTTCAAAGCACATGAGGGAACCTACCTGGTAGGAGCAATCGCTGCACTGAAAACCGAGACAAATCGGATTGGGTTCATCGGTGGGATGAACGTCCCACTTTTGCACGCTTTTGAAGCAGGTTATTACGCTGGGGCAAAGGCTATCAATCCGGAAATCGACGTTCTCATCGACTATGCCGGCGTCACCCCGAAAGCCTTCAGTGACCCTGCCAAGGGAAAAGAACTCGCACTGGCGCAGTATAACAAAGGTGCTGACGTAATCCTCGCGGCGGCGGGTGCAACGGGCTTAGGAATACTCGAAGCCGCGAAAGAAAAGCAGAAGCGGCTCATCTGGGTGGACGCGAACGGAAACCATCTCGCACCGGGACTTGTCCTGACGAGCATGATCAAAGGCGTCGAACTTGCCGTCTACCAAACAATCCAAGCGGTCGTTGAAGACAGCTTCACCGGTGGTATAAAATTATATGGTCTCAAGGAGGGTGGAATCGAATACATCGTTGATTCCAACAATCAAGAGGTATTGTCACCGGAAATTCTAGAACGCGTTGAAGCACTCAAAAAGCAGGTTATCGACGGAGAGATTGTCCCCCCGTCGGAAAGAGAATAGGGTGAGTGCCCTGTTGAAATCTTAATTGTTCTAAACAGTGATTCAGCTACAACAACGGAATACATGCACTTCAGCTAGTATGACACAAAACGTGGAGTATAATATGAATGAACGCGAAAAATTCCTCTTCGATCTGCGGGGTTATCTCCGAGTCGAAAACTTTCTGACTCCCGCAGAGGTCCAAGCGCTCAACGAAGCAGTTGACGCCAACCATGACAGATACACAGAGGACAGCAAAATGTACGGTCTTGGCATGGATGGTGAGTACCATCGCCGA
>JAGWBT010000202.1:8506-12224 GCA_021295755.1 Candidatus Poribacteria bacterium | reverse complement strand
CCGGCATTCTGTCGATCTTCGGGGATATAGCCATATCCCAACTGACGGCTTTTGCTCGTCGGAAGATTGGTGATTGCTCCCCCCTTAAAACGGATGGCACCACGCTGAGAACGGCGGAGTCCAACAATCGCTTCGGCAAGCTCGATCTGCCCGTTACCATCAATGCCAGCGATGCCCACGATTTCACCGGCATAAACATCAAACGAGGGGCCATCAACGACCCGACGACTATTCTGATCTGTAACAGTTAAATCTCGGATTTCAAGGATTGGCGGACCATGGGCTTGGGCACTTCGCTGAATTTCCGGAAACTCATGCCCGACCATCTGCTCTGCTAAATGGGTAGGAGAGGTGTCACCGACCGCCGTCGTCGCAACACGCTTGCCATTACGTAATACAGTAATCCGATCGCTGATTTCCATTACCTCTTTCAACTTATGACTAATGAAGACAATGGAATGACCATCAGACTTGAGACGACGCAGGATGGCGAACAGCTCTGTGATCTCTTGTGGGGATAGAACTGCGGTCGGTTCATCAAGGATGAGAATTCGGGCATCCGCCGAAAGTGCCTTGAGAATCTCAACCCGCTGCTGAAGTCCAACTGAAAGCTCCCAGACCTTCATCTGTGGTGAGATGGACAAACCGTAACGGGTGGAAAGCTGCTGGACGTTCTCCTCCGCTTCGTTTCGTCGAAACCGGAATTTGCCACGTTCAGAAGTGAGGGCAATATTTTCAGCTACACTTAACGAAGGCACAAGCATAAAGTGCTGATGCACCATGCCTAACCCCAAGGTAATTGCCGTCTTTGGGGAATCGACAAGGCTCGGTTTCCCGTCTATCAGAATCTCCCCGGCATCGGGTTGATACAAGCCGTAGATCAGATTCATCAACGTGGATTTACCCGCTCCGTTTTCACCGAGTAAGGCATGAATCTCTCCCTGTTCCAACGAAAAGTCCACGCTATCTACGGCAAGGTTATTTCCAAATGCCTTGGTGATGCCGTGCAGTTCAAGTGCGAGTGATGCCAATGGATGATTTTCCCTTCATTCAGCACCCAAGTGCTGCTTGGCGGAAGTATCGCTCCTGCCGCGATGTTCTAGTTCACACGATATGCATCCACAACCTGTGCATCTAATTCGACTCCCAGCCCCGGGGCATCGGTTAGGTGTAACTTCCCGTCTCGGAAACTCATACTGTGATGAACTAGGTCTTGCGCTAGCGGAGACGGAGCACGAGTAAATTCTGTCATCGGCTTTTCAAAAGAGGCAGCCCATTGAGCAGACGCGGCAAGCAGGACACCGGTCCCAAAGGCATGAGGGACAACCCACGCACCGGTATCTTGTGCCAAAGCGGCAATCCGCTTTCCCCCGGTAATGCCTCCAACTCGCCCCAGATCGGGCTGAACCACCTGTATCCCGCCATCTATGAGCAAGGTCTCGTACTCCTCGATTAACGTCACCGCCTCGCCGGCGGCAATCGGTATCGACGAGGACTTGGAGAGCAGCCTGTACCCTACCGTGTCGTAGGGGTTCAACGGCTCTTCAAGCCAGCAAACATCGTATTTCTGGAACCGTTCGACGCGCTCCAGCGCTGTCTGCAAATCCCAAGCGCGGCCAGCATCTACCATCAGATCTATTTCAGGTCCCAGCGCGTCGCGGGCAGCGGCAACCAACGCTTCGTCCAGGTCCGGGTCTGGTCCCATCGGTGCCCAACCATATTTCACTGCCCGGTACCCTTGTTCCAAGAATTCCCGTGCTGACGCCGCCATCAACTCTGGACGTTCGGGCCAGAGAACACTGGCATAACACGGTATTGCGTCAACCGGAGTCTCGCTGAGTAACGCACGGACGGGCACCCCCATCGCCTTACCACGCAGATCCCACAGTGCCATATCGATCCCACTCATTGCGTGTCGGGTAACGCCACCGGGACCGTACCAAGCAGTGCCTTCGATCATTGCCTGTGATACGGCATCTATATCTGCCGCATCTATACCCTTGACAATGGAGGCCAAGCCATGCCGAAAAGGCGCGGAACGTGGGGCTTCAATAACCGCCCGGGCGACATACGAGCAGGAGACGACCTCTCCTAATCCGGTGAGTCCAGCGTCGGTGTGCACTCGCACAATGAGACAGTCTTGGGTGCCATCGGCGACTTCTTGAATAATAGGCAAGCGCAAATGCAGTGCTTCAATTTCGGTAATTTTCATAGGTAGAACCTGTTTGTTCATACCGTACGCCTGATCCGTAAGGATTGCCCCGTGAATTCTCCGGTTCTTTTTTAGATAGCAACGTGCATTCCGTCATTTTCTGCACCTGCGGGATAGGCTTCTAAAATTTTACGCGAGGTGCTTTAAACTTACCGGCGAGAATATCCTGACGAATTTTCTCAACTTTGGCGCGGAGATCTTTAGGAATCCGATCCTTCAATTTCGGGTTGTAGACCAACTTCACAGTCTCATTAAGCGACATCCCCATCCACATTACTTGGGGTTCAAATTTGCCCGTCTGAACTAAGTCGGCGATGTATACAAAGGCTTTGGTATCAATCACAGCACTTGCGAGGATTGCATCGGGGGCGATATCGTTCTGATCTAGATTTGAACCGAAAGCGTAAACGTCCTTACCCGCTTTGCGACTCTCTTCGACAGCATGAAAAACCCCACGACCGGCAGCATCCGCATTGTGAAAGATGAAATCAATCCCCTCTGTGATTTGGGACAATGCCAATTCTTTTGCTTTTCCGATGTTCTCCCAATCTCCGACGTAAGATTGGGATACTTTGATATCTGGATTGACAGATTTCGCTCCTTCTTCGAGGGCGTGAAAGGTGCTATTGATCGGTGGGATGTTCATGCCGCCGATAAGTCCAATCTTTCCCGTCTCGCTCATTGTGCCAGCAATGACTCCTAGCAGATATGTTACCTCCTCAAGCTCAAACACAATCGATGCCACATTATCCAAAACTGTGTTGCCAGAAGTTGTGATAAACACCGTATCCGGGAAGTCGGGCGCGACAGATTTTGCGGCTTCTTGATACTCAAATCCGTGCCCAAAAACCAGACCGAACCCCTTGCTCGCGTAGAATCGGAAATGTTCCTCCCACTGCGATGGAGCTTTGCTTTCAACATGGCTGACCTCGACTCCCAACTCCTTTTCAATGCGCTTGAGTCCTTCATAAGCCAGCGCATTCCACCCAGCATCGCTGATTGAACCGGGGGTCAGTAAGGCAACCTTAAATTTTGCTGCATCGGCTGTGCCGATAGTAAATCCAAACAACAACACCAGTAAACTACTAATAATCCAGCTCTTTTTGAACATAAAAACACCTCATGTAGAATTCACGAAAAGGCTCATGTAAAGAAATCGTGCAGCAGAAACCGAGTTTTTCCGAAAAAACTCGGTTTCTCTTCGCGCTTTGCACTTTCTTTTTATATAAATCCACGAAAATTGTCTGTGTACAGGACAACGTTCATTGTCCGCCATTCCATCTATAGTGAATTCTAAAAATAAGTAGACATTTACCAATAACTCCAACCTTCGCGCAGTCTCAAAAGTCCCCCTGATAAGGGGGATTTAGGGGGTTGGTTGTGCATTGGGAGTGTCTAAATAATTCTAAAATCTACTACAAATCGGTTGAAATTATATGGACGCCCAGATGAACTGTCAACTTCATTTTAACTCAAGTTGCTAGACAACCTGTAGGTCATTGATAC
>JAGWBT010000202.1:2078-8499 GCA_021295755.1 Candidatus Poribacteria bacterium | reverse complement strand
ACACACATGTCGCCCCTCTGGGGCTTTGGGGCATGGAATTTCGGAATTGCTATACACATATCGCCCCTCTGGGGCTTTTCCCGACCTATGGGGCCTTTATTGTAACGTAGGATAAATAGATAGAGTGAAACTCACACACCTATAACAAAGCGGGAAGCAGTAACCGTGCGATCATTTGCACAAGGGCTACGGCATACGGAGTATGCCGACTACTTACCCGAACCTATCATCAAAATTCCTCTGTATCCGAGTCCTCCTGTGCAAATTCCACGAGCTGCTTGTAATCAACGACTTTTATCTCTCCACTGTTTTGTTCAACTAGATCGATAAGGAGGCCGGCACCGGGTGAATGCTTCAGATCTATCTCAAGCGCAACAACATAGATGCTTGCACTATTAACATTTTTCGCTTTGACGGTTTCCAGAATTGTTGTCGAATCTACTTCAATATTTTTATGATTACCTGTTGTGGGTAAACCGTCGGTAACCAACACAATAATTGATGGGTTGACCTCAAGTGCCGTTTCAATGGCTTCGAGGAGGTTTGTTCCTTGACTATTTGCGATTCGTTCGGGCGTGAACCGATCCAGATACTTCGACACCGTTTCGATGTTCTTCTCTGTCACCGGTGCTAGCTTACCCTTCCCCATCTTGGCATTCGCCGCAAAAGTGATGATATTGAAAGAATCATCCGCATCAAGGGAAGCCAACGCTTCCTTGATCGCTTCAATTGCCAATTCCAGTTTTCTTAGTCCAGCCGCCTGCATACTCGCGGAGACATCAAGGCAGAAGATAACCTGTTGGGGCCCCTCCGCTTCCTCAATGAATTCGATGATGCCGAGTTTGTCCTTGATGTTCGGTAATTTCTTTAATTTTTTCCCAGCACCCGGCGACCCACCTCCACCAATCAACCCTTTTTCTGAGCCTCCCAACGAATCCACCATATCCAGACCGCTACGTTGACCACGCACGCGCACCCGTCCCGTCACTTTGCCTTGGCCGTCCGCCCGAAGTGAAACCGGTCGCCCAATATCTGACCTTTCAGATTCCCGCAAGTCCACATCCGTCATTACGTCCGGCAGCTTCTCAGTGAGCGGGGCTGTAGTCACATCGAAATTCTCGCGTACAATCCGTTGGCTGCGGCGGGCAACTTCCGTCAATTTGTGGCGTGAGGATTCAAGGAGTTTTTCTTTCGATCTGAGAGCCAAATTCTCGTCAGGCTTACGAGCTTGCATCTTCAGCGGCGGTTTGATCTTAATCGTTTTCACCTCAGGTCTCGGTGGCTCTTTCACCCATTCCACCCAGATATGGTCCTTATCTCTGACCACTTCGTCACGAGGAGTTAAGACGTAAACAATTCCGATAATCAGATGCACAATTAAAGCGACCAGTATCGCTGACCATCGCCGAATTTTGTTGAATTCCGTATGTCGTCCAAGCATTTGTCCGTCCCTCCCATTGATATCCACGAATATTACCACATCGTCGCGGAACAGCACTCGGATCAGTCTTTAGATTCGAATACGCTCCCACCGGTCACTGCGAAAACGGAGGAAATAGGTTATACCCGCCAAAATGATATAGATTGTGGCACCACACCACGCGCCGGGAACTCCATACCCCAACAAAAATGCTAAACTATATGCAAGCGGAAGAAAGAGCAGCCACGCATACCCGATGCTAACGCACATGGTGAAAAAGGTATCACCGGCCCCCTTGAGTGCACCCGACGCACAGATACCAAACCCATCGGAGAGTTGAAAAAGCGCTGCAAAAAACAGGAGCCGCGTCCCGAGACGAATAACCTCCGCATCCGGTGTAACCAGCGAGATAAGAAATTCTGGTACCGCAAAAAACGCAATCGCAACGAAAAAAGTATATACTACTCCCAATTTTATCGCCGTGTAGCCACTCCTGCGGGCATAATGGAGTTGACCGGATCCGATGTAGTGCCCAACCAGCGTCGTTGCTGCCATAGAAATTCCATACAGAGGCATAAATGATGTAGAAATCAAAGTGACCCCGGCATTATTCGCCGCAAGTGCGATGTCACCCATGCGTCCGACCAAGGCGACAAACACCGTAAAGCTCCCCATATCCATCAGATTGTGAACGCCCATCGGCAAGCCTATCCGAAGAATACGGCGGAGGTCACGCGAGTCAATCTGGAAATGGGATCGGGTCTGGAACGCCCGATCCGACTTCCGTGAGAGGAAAACAGCGAAATAGCAAATTACTGCGACTACACCCGCAATCAACGTGGCAATCGCAGCACCAACGATTTCAAGCCGGGGACACCCAAATTTACCAAAGATTAACAGATAGTCGAGGAGGAGGTTGACCAAATTTGCGACAATCTCAATCCGCATCGGTGTTTTCGTGTCGCCGATGCCCCGTAGAAAACTCGCCATCCCAAAAGAGATGAAGACCGTAATTCCGCCACATAACCGGATTTGCGTGTAGATGATGCCCAGACGTTGTACCTCTGGCGATGGCTTCATCAGGGCAAACGCAGGCACCGTAAATAGGTTAATCACCAGTATGATGAGATACGACCCGAGTGCGAGGTAAAGCCCTTGCCACGCCGCAACGGTGATCCCCCGTCGATCTCCGGCTCCATAACGCTGTGCGACGAAGGTGTTGACGCTACCCAGAAATCCTTGAAAAAAGGAGAATAACGTCCATGTCAATATCCCTGCTAATCCGACAGCCGCCAATTCTGTTGCGCCCAAACGTCCGACCATCGCCGTATCCACAAACATCATCGCTGTTCGCGATAGCATCGTGATGACGATCGGATATGCTAACAACCAGACCTCTCGGTAGCCACCGGGTCCCGCTAACCCTCCCTTTACACCCTGACTTTCTATGTTTTGTTGCAATCCATTCTCCTGAGACTATTCCCTTTGGCTCATGTTAAGAAATCGTGCAACAGAAACCGAGTTTTCAAGAAAAAACTCGGTTTCTCTTTACATTCTGCACTGTCTTTTTTCGCCTCTGTAGGTTGGACTTCCTAGCCCAACTTCATCAATAGATTTTAGAATTACTTGGACATTACAGATGAGCACTTAACCCCCCTAGCCCCCCTTATCAGGGGGGAATTAGCGGTCATGCTAATGTCACATTTACTGATAAATGTTCACTTATTTATAGACTTCACCATAAATAGTTTTCACGTTTCACGCTCTTATTTTACGATGAAACCGCCTGTGTTTTCTTCTCAAACCAGTGCACCCACCGATCCCCTTTGGGTGTCAATTCATAGTAGGTATGATTGCGGTGTTTGATCCACTTCCCCTTCACAATGTTCTTGCGGTACTGAATCATCCGTCTCTCCACACGTTTCAAGCCACCCAATTCCCGCAGCTTCCGATGCCGTTTGTGGGTCTCCTCAAGAGGCAGACCGAGCATCTCCGAGACAATAATCGAATAGTCTAATCCAAATTCCTGATGATGTTTCAGGATAAGATAATCCACTTCATCCAGTTTATCAAATGTCGAATCTTCCGTCTCTATATCGGCAGGCTTCTCCGCTGCATGGATTTCATCCCACGTCACCTCAAGCAGCCGCTCAAGACGCAGGTACTGGACGGAAGCGCAATCGGGGCGATGGACAGCAACCGTGCCATCCTCCTTAAAATACCCGATGATGCCCTCCCCTGCCTCCGGTGAACAACATTGGGCGAGCTTGTAGGTAAGTTCTTGGTGCATTGTGCGTCCGTTATTTATAACCTCAGTTGCTAGTAGTAGGCATACGCCATATGCCGTAACCTCTTATACACCTTCGATGCGCAGCCAACCCCCTAAATCCCCCTTATCAGGGGGACTTTGGAAACTTCGCGCAGGGAAACTACTTAATTACACCGATGAACAAAAATCCCCAGCGGGGCGACATGTGTATAAAACGAACTTAGGTTTATATCTGCTAGTTGCACGGATTCAGGACTTCAATTCGCCCACATAACGACGGATCTTTGTTGCTGCCGTGACAATATCCGCCATATCTTCCTCAGTTCCCATCAGAATGCTCTGGCTGAGCGCCAAACCGTTTTTACACAGCTTTTCCGTCTCTGGACAGGAGACGTTTGAATCATCAGGTTTCGCACTCAAGAGATCCGATTCCATAAACGGTTCTCGATACATCGGTGTCGTGTACCAATGTCGCATTGGAACCCCCTCCGCCCCCATCGCCTTGATGAATGTTTCGCGGGAGATGCCCTCAAATTCCTCTGGGTCGAAAATCGCCTTATAGCCGTGACAGCCGCCGCGGGTGGCGCGTGAATCGAGCGGCACCACCTTGATGCCGGGGATTTCTCCCAACCCAGCATCCAGAGAACGCATATTTGTATTGCGTAGGTTGACCTCGCCATCCAACCGCCTAAGACGTGATAGCAACAATCCGCCCTGCCACTCCGTCATCCGGAAGTTTCCGCCGAACGTTTCCGTCTCAAACTCGGACTCGGACGGAGAGCGTCCACAGTTGTGAATCGACCACGCGCGTTCATACAGTTTCCGATCGTTGGTCAGAACAATACCACCCTCGCCCGCACATAAATTCTTGGAAGATTGAAAACTAAAACAACCGAGATGTCCCCAACCGCCGACCCCTCTGTCCCGCCACTCCGCGCCATGCGCTTGGGCGCAGTCCTCAACCACAACAAGGTTGTTCCGTTCCGTAACTTCTAAAATCCCGTCCATATCGGCGGGATAGCCTGCAATATGAACCGGCAAGACAGCTTTGGTCTTCGGTGTGATCGCCGCCTCGATTTTTGATGGATCAATGTTAAAACCGTCGGGGAGCGTATCCACAAACACCGGTGTTCCGTTCGCCATCAGAATTGACACCACCGTCGCTTGGAAGGTGTACGGGGTTGTGATAACCTCGTCGCCAAGCCCGACACCCGCAGCCTTGAGTGCGACAAACAGTGCCGCCGTGCCACTATTCACGCAGACACCATATTTTACGCCCTGGAATTGAGCGAAACGCTCCTCAAACTCAGGAACCCTTGACCCGCCGGTGCCCCATACCCCGCTTCGATAGATCTCCTCAAAGATTTTGAGGTCGTTATCGTCAAAGGTGGGCCAAGAGGGATATGGTTCCGTCCGAACCGGCGTGCCGCCATTGATCGCTAAATTTGCCATATTTCTTCTCCTTGTACTTGGGGTGAGCGCGTGTTTCCTAGTCCCGATCCCGCTGTATCGTTCTAACGCTTAAGAAATCGTACCATAATACCAATGAAGCCAAGTGGTCTGACTATGGACATCGCACACCGCTACGATTCAACGGTTTGGCAGGGCACTGACAGGTAAAAAAAATATTTTCAATGCCCTATACGGGTATTCATAATTCGCGGGTGTGCCACGAATCCCGATGGCCACTATACTTTAGCGGTATTATAGATGTGCGCTATGCTATAGCGGTTGCCTGTAAAGGGTTTGTTGACCTGCCATGCCAATATCAATCTATGAGTAAGATTCCACTGAACGGTTTGCTAACCTGTCATATTAGCCTCGATTTATGAGCAAGATTCCACATAAATGTCAGTACGCTCTAGTAACTTGCATTATTATAACCTATTTTTTGACCATGTGCGTAAGCCCTAACATAATGAAGTTACACTTTACCTTTTACGAATCACAAATCTAGACCGCTCAAATAGTCCGCAATCCGTTTCGGTTGTCCGTCAACGCTTGTTTCCATCGCCGCAATCACTAACGCGAAGCTCTTGATGTTATCCTCAATTCGCGTTGCAGAGGGTTGACCGCTATCAATCCAATTGATAAATTCGTCGAATAGATGCTCATGACCGAAACGGGGGATCTCCGGTGCTTCGTATGTCTCCGGCTCCTGACCGACCCGATGAATTGTAACCTCAGCTTCACCGGCGATTTCGACACACCCTTCCTCGAATTCCGCGCGATAATGTTCGTTATGCCAACAGTTGACGATGCCCGCAGCAGAACTGTTTCCCTCGTAACAGGTATGCACCCCGTTGTCCATCTGCATCAGGTACAGTCCACTGGAAAAGTGCTTGCGAACCCGACCAACGTCTCGCAGTCGCCGCCGGAGAGGAAGCGCAGCATGTCGAGATGGTGGACAGATCCCTCAAAGAGAAGACTGAAATCCATATCGTGCCGCCACGCCTTACCCCACGATTGATAGCGGCGATAATCACACGCGTACCGCCCCACGATATGCTGAAGCCGTCCTAACCGTCCCTCCTCCCGGATGCGAACCAACTCCTGCTTATTCCTCGCATAGCGATAATTCTGGATAATCGCACACGGCATCCCCGTTTTCTGGGAAGCCGCCACCATCGCCTTCGCCGCTTCGAGCGTGTCGGCGATCGGCTTTTCGCAGATCACCGGCATCCCGTTCTCCATCGCAGCGATCGCTGCAGGACTGTGGAATGGTGGGGGTG
>JAGWBT010000202.1:0-1871 GCA_021295755.1 Candidatus Poribacteria bacterium | reverse complement strand
CCTCCGTAATTAATATAATCCAAGCTGCCATCTAAAGCCCTAGCAGGGCAATATGTATATAGTATGATTCTCTAATTTACTTCTGCTGCCAACCTACAATTTGTTCAAATATCTTTTTATCGACATAATCCTCTTTGGTAGTTAGCACCCTGCTTGCACCAATTGGGATTATGCTTTCTAGTATCGCGTCACATATTTCAAAGCCATCACTATCTAAACCCTGCAATTCGACAAATACTCTCGGATTATCAGATCCATTCTGAACCAAAGCTTTAATTGCAAAAGAGAAATCATCTTCTGATACTACTCTTATAGCAATATCACTAACGGTTATCATCTGTATCCTCCATTCTTTTCGTAAATTTTCTATCTTTGTAGGACTTACGCAGTTGGTTCATAAGTTCTCCTGAACCCCTCTGATAAGAGGGGAAAGACAATCTGTAGGGAATAACGATCGTTATTCCCTACGAAGAATCATCGCCTATGGGTAGGCACAAGACCTACCCCTACGACCTAGGAAGATAGTTGATTTCACAGCAGCAGCGTTTTGAGCGACTCAATCAACCCGTCCGGCGGATCAAACGGCAGTTCAACAGGCTCGTGCGTCAACGCACTATGATAGATCCCCAAAATCGCATTAAACTCCGCAAGCGACTGCTCCAAGTGGGTGGGATGCACCTTTTCGTCATCGTCAAGCCAATCAAACATCGCCTCGGTGAGACCCGCCTGCCCCAAGAGATCCTGCTCACCGTACTCGTGTTCTCCACGACTATAGCCGTCCGTCGGTGTGTTGCGTTCCCATCCGTACATCCACCAATGGATAAACCCGCGCTTCCCAAATACGCGGACCCGTTTGTGCTGGAACACCGATTCGTGATCGCTAATTTCGGGCGAGCCTTTTGTACCAAATGTAACTAACGCCCGAACTCCGTTGGCATACGAGATCGACGCTGTGGCATGATCGGGCGACGGTTGGGCGGAATCCAGATGTTCGCCCCCTGAGACCTGACCGAAAACCTTGACCGGACGCGAATTGTCGATGTACGAGGAGACTAGCTGCAGTACATGCGGTCCCTGATCAATCGGCGTTGAACGCGCACTGGCATCAATAAAGTCGAGATCTCCAATCGCTCCAGCGGAGACATCAGCCTTTAATTTCAGATTCGGTGGATGAAAATTGAGCTGCGTATTCACTGCGAATTTGGTCTTGGTATTCTCGCATAGGTCGCTCAGTTGACGCCAATCCTCTCCCATCACCGCGATCGGCTTTTCCACAATCGCGGCAGGCACCTCATGTTCCGATGCGATATTCATCAGCGGATAGCGAATTAATTCGTTCGTCCCCCGCAGCACCGGCGCAGTCACGATATGCAGCAGGTCAGGACGTTCTTTATCCAACATTTCATGGATGTCCGTGTACCGTTTTTCAACCCCAAAGTCATCGCCGAAACTATTGAGCAGCTCTTCGTTCATATCGCATAGCGCGACAATTTCACCGCGCTCAATATGCTGATATGCGTGGGCATGGGCACGCGCCCGTCCGCCACAACCCAGAAATGCACATTTATACATAATAATCCCCCATAAATTAACCTAAGTTACTACCTATTGAAAATCCATCAATCTGCCCGTAGGGGCGGGGGTTTCCCCGCCCGTCAAGTGCCTTGCTCTTCGCTCCAGAGGAGCGATATATCTATAGAATGCCTATACCCCTGCTATCCGCGCTCCAGTTTTGAATCCCGCCTGTCCCGATTTATCGGGGAGGAGCACAATGTGTAAGGCTCACCGGTTTGATTATAGTAGATGTTAGAATTAATGAGACACTCTCAATACACAGCCAACCCCCTAAATCCCCCTTATCAGGGGGACTT
>JAGWBT010000201.1 GCA_021295755.1 Candidatus Poribacteria bacterium | reverse complement strand
GGCGAATGAGATTTGAACAATCCTTGATCTGTGCCTTTGGCAGTCCTGCCTCGATCGCCTCTTTTGCCCTCGGTGATAGCCCTTCCATCTCAATTCCGATTCGGGCGTCAGTCAACCCTCGTGCTGTAAGAACGCTCAAGAGCGCATCGGTCGATGTGGCGTTTTGCTGCGGTCTGTGGAGTACATCAAAGATGCGCTGCTCTGCATCGGACAACGCTGGCAGCGGCAACGAACCGTCCAACCCGTGGTCACCGAAGATATGCACGTCTTGCACCCACAGATCGGATGCGTTCACCGCAAACGTCGGGCTTGCCACAAGTGCGGGCTCGCTCTCTAGTGGGAAGATTGCATAGGCAGCGGTCGGATCGGGATCGCTTGGTGCGCCGGATCAATCCAGCACCGATAATCCGAAAAATAGGTGATGTTGACCGGCGAGGTTGCCACCAAGACATCCACACCGCAGCGACGCATATACTCCTGTGCGCGGGTTTTATTGAAAAGCACCGTATTGCTCCTTTGTTCAAAACAGGTCTTATAGAAGCACGTAGGTTGGGTTGAACGGGAACCGTGAAACCCAACACTTAATATAGAAACTTATAGGTTGGATACCTATCGGCGAATTGCGGATACACCTCACATCACTGTCAACAGAACTAGCATCTCTTAGAATTTCAAGCCGAGGCTCACACGATGTGCCCGTTGCAAAGGGCCAAAGTCAGCAAACGCATAATCTAGGGACAGCATGGTTACAGCAAAATTCATGTGGATCCCCAAGCCGAGCGTCAGTCCTTCTTCATCATCACCGCTGTCGGGACCCAAGCGGAGCTTATACCCGCCACGAATCGCTGCCATCTTTCTGTACCAATACTCTAATCCGAGGTTCAGTCGTTCGCTGTTGTCGTTTGGATGGTTGGCATCAAGTGCGACGGTGAGGAGATTATCCCCACTATCAAGCAGATCGTAGGCGATGCCGAGCCGGAAATTGGAGGGCAGTGGAAACTCTACGGTTTCTAGTTCAGCCTTTCGTGTCGGATTCGTCGTGTCTGGATAGGGGCGATAGTCCGCATTTCTGGAATCCCCCGCTTCTTCGGCACCAGTCGCAAGGTCTGGACCACTGAAACGCATCTCGGGCCCGAAGTTGGAGAAACACATCCCTATGCGTAAACTTCTCCAACCTGTGTGGTAGAGAGTCCCAACATCAACAGCGACCCCTGTGGCGCTTTCCCGATGGATTTGCTGATGGATGTATTTGGCGTTGATACCGAAGGAGAGATTGACTCCCGACTCTTTTTCGTAGAGCTGTCTGGAATATGCCACCGATACCGCCGCATCCCACGCAGAGTACCAAAGCCCCGTTCCATCAGGCTTTGCAAGCGTTGTGATTTCCGTATCGGGGACGTTAAGAAATGTAACGCTTGCTCCCAAGGTGCCTACCTTTTCTACCGGCGTGGCAAACGCGAGGTAGTTATATCGAGTATCGGCAAGCCATATTGTATGTGTGTCCGAAAAGCTAGTCTGCTTGAGTTGGCTTAACCCGGCTGGATTCCAGTAGATAGTGGTAGCATCGTTGGCAAGCCCGCTAAACGCACCTCCCAAGCTGTCCACCCGCGCTCCGGGACCAATTTTCAGAAACTGTGCACCGGCAGTTCCAACGTTGGTGGTTGCGTCACTCGGAACCGTCCATAAAAACGCAACGATAACTAAGAGAATCGAAATTGTCGAGGCGAATCGCCACATTGCTTGATTCTTGAAAGTAGTGTTATGCATGTGCTTACCCTAGTTTATCCCCCTTTATCGAATGATCGAAAATCGACCAATCTTATTTCCGATAACATCATTGCTGTCATCTCGGGCTTCAACATGATAGATATAGACTCCACTTGCAAGGGCTTGATTGTAGAGATTAAGAAGGTCAAATGTCTCTGTGCCACCCTTGTCGCCCTGTGCCAAACGTTCATCTGCATTGAAGGGTGAGAAGTTCTCGTGTTCAATCTCCCGCACCAGTTCACCCACCAACGTATAAATCCGAATGGTACACCGCGGTGGAAGCCGCGTGAAGAAGATTTTGTCCGTTCCTGCAGCAGTCACAGCCCTGTTCGTGATGAAGTAGGGATTTGGCACGACGCGGATTCGATCTAAATCTGCCTCAATATCTGCGGGGGCGAGCGACGCGCCTTGTGTCGTCAACAGAAATTCGTCGCCATCTCGCGGTGCGCTGATACCGCCCATATCAACGGTGAATACATCCCCAGCAGAGATCTCATTGTTGGGATCTTTTATGAAGACGTACCCACCCCGGATATAAATCCGGAAAAATCCCGGTGTGGCTTCCCGGTTATATGTATCAACCCAACCTGCCCCGAAGATTGCGTATCCCTCGGCGCGTTGGTCGTTGAATGGAATCTCCTCACCCGTATCCTCGTCCACCACTTTGACATGTGTATCGTCAACGAACGCGATCGAATACGTATGCGGGCGATAATACGTTGCCCAAAAGATGTTGGGCCAAGTATTCTCCCCGGCACCGGGTGATTGGATGTCCACCGTCCACCCCGGAACGGAGCCGGCGGTCAGTTCGACGTTATTGATCGGGTTTTCGTCTGGACTCCCGTAAGTCACATCAACCCCCGTTATCTTCAAGATGATTCCATCAAACATCGGGGAGAGCACTTCAACGGCTTCGCCGTGAAGAGGGTCATACCAATCAAACGGTTGCGGCTCCACGACCGTTTGATCTGTTGTCACGTTGATAATTTCATAAGTGGGTGGTTGATATCCAGGACCCGTGATATACGCAGCAGGTCCTATCTGCGTTGCGCCCTGCCAAACGATTTTATACTGATCTCCCGTCACCTTGTTTGGTGCAAGTACCATCGGTTCAACGGTTACAACTCCTATGCCTTGACCTTCCACGTCAGCGGCTGCCTCTCGATACCCAGCGGGTTGCGCGCGTGGGACAACGTGGAGCATCGTCTCAATCTGGCTGCTCTCCATGGAGATAAGCCCGGTTTTCGGATTGCCGGTATCGAATGACGTCACCGCATAGGTGTATTGAATCCCGTTAGTCAATCCTTCATCGGTGAAGAAATTCTTAATACCTGCATCTTCACCGAGTGCTTGTGAAGGTGTGGAAACAACGCGAAAAATATCGCCCGCCACTGGAGGACCGGAAGCACCATCTGTAATTGTTACATACAACCCCCCGAAGTAGATTAACGCACCGGAGCGATAGGTCCCGTCCGGATAAGGTTCTCCGGTGTTCGGATCCTTCACGATAGCATATCCCTCACCATTTGCTGGGAATTCGGGATTATGAGCCATAACCTCCCATAGCGTTGTATTAATTATCTCGAAGGTGGTACTGGAGTTGAATTTGATTGCGTAGACAGCATTTTTGAAAAAGTCAGCAAAAAATGGTTCATCACCACCGCTTGCAATGGTAGCGTCTGACTGTTTACCGACATGCGCGACTGTGAGGAAATTACCCGTCGCGCTCGGTTTGTCGAACTCCATTAGCATCGTCCAATCTTCCACAGGAGTGCCGGTATCTGGGGCGTACGAGGTATCTCGCCGATAGACTCTATAACCCTCAAAAATTTTCTCCGGATCGGTGGGATCCACATATTCGTCGATACTTTTACCTAGCCATTGCCCTTCGCTTTCCCAAACAAGTGTCACCTGCCCATCGGCGGGATACGCGGTTACCACCGGCGACGGCGGCGGGGCAGGTGCAACGTAGTCATCATCATACAGCTTCTGCGCCCAGTCCGCAGACGCTTGTAAACCGGCAAGTCCCTCACCGATAGCTACTGCCGTGACGATGGTGAACTCCTGTCCGGGCGCGAGCGATTCCACAGGTCCGTAGGATTGGACAAAACGTTGATCGTCGTAGTTTGCTGGGAGTGGGTCAACACCGGGAACACTGATATAAGCGTACATTTCCGCATCGGTCGTTGGATCGGTGTTTATCGTAATCCGTTTGTGCGCCGTAAAAGGAATTTTTCCCACATACGCGTCCAACACCCGCAAACCGATGTATCCGGGAGCAGAAGCGTTGGAGAAACCGTAAGAGAGATAGCGGTTCGGATGTGCTTCGGGGTTGAGCGCGTCCGGCGTCTGATCCAATGCAATAAAGTCATCCGCTGAATAGCTCGCCGTACCTGTTTCGTTGCTGGAGACATCTACGTCATACCGGAACGCCATAAACACGTCCTCAAGCATTTCAGCACTAACGTTTTTAACCCTGTATTCTAGAATAAAGAAATCGTAGAGCGGTGCGTAACTCCATTGAAAGCCGTCGACTACAATTTCTAAGCCGAGGATCAATCCCTGATTCGCATCGAGGTTCATATCGCTACACTTGAACATGATCGCTTGGCTTGTCGGTGTTCCTTTTGTGGTCATACCGGGCTTGTTTGAAATCACTTCAGGCACATCGTCGGTGGGCCAAATTTCGCTCTGTCTGCCATCCGATGTGGAGACACCAATCTCTCCACCTTTCTTGGCACCGATCCAGATATCACCTTCATAGATGTAGGAATCGTTTGTGCCTGCGGGCCACCACCCTGAAGGGTTGGCGGTCGGGTTGCTAGGAAAGCCGACAACTGCGGTGTTGTAGACGGCAGACGACAGGTTGCCTACATCCAATGCCTTCCAATCCACGGCAGCCATCACCGATAGCGTGGTGAATACAAAAATCACAGATAAGAGGGTGTATCGTAATAATTTCATAGTTTTCAGTTTACCTCATATATTGGGGATTTTGATGACAAAATGCTTCCAACGAAAAATGTAATCGAAAAATGCTTCCGATGAACTCCTAAGATTTTCATAAAAAACGCTTAGGATTCATAAAGCAGTTCGTAATACATAAGACTGAACCAAAATATCCGCTGGAATTCCAAGGCCATTGTGCAATTTCCGGATCATGTCTAGAGACAAGCTGCGTTGCCGATTCAGAACTTCTGACACATAGGGACGCGAACCAAGATAGGGTTCAAGGTCGCGTTCAGATAACCCTTGATTCTCCATGTAGTGACGGATAGCCTCAATCGGATCTGGAGGTGGAATAGGATAATGTTCCTCTTCATAAGCCTCCACCAGTGTGACAAGCACATCAAGTTTATCTCCCTCCGGTGAACCGTAGCTTGAACCCCAGAGCCGTTCTATATCCTTCAGGGCAGTTTCATAGTCCGCTTCGGTTTTGATTGGTTTAATCTCCATAGCTATCACCTTAGACTGTAGCAACGTTAATTGTATCATAGGCTTGGTGTGTTCCGACAAATCGGATGTAAACAATGCCGTATTGATAATTAATTGCTGCTACCAAACGGTAGGAATTGCCCTTGATGTTGAAGACCACGCGGTTGTTTTCAACAAAACTAGCATTTCGATAAGTAGCTTTTACATCAGATGGCGTTTTCCAATCGGCGTGTTTTACATTGGCATACCACGCTTGGAGAGACTGTTCGGCATTAGCATGCTTCGCCCAAAATTCTCTCAAGGTTCTGCGCGATATAATTCTTATACCCAATTTGTATGAGTTTCTTGATGGATACGCTCACCAAGCCAACTCACCTCGCTCATTTATGATGGCTGAGAGTCAGTAGACATCAACATTTCAGCTATCATCTGGTC